>JAGLGJ010000149.1 GCA_023144075.1 Candidatus Bathyarchaeota archaeon
GGAGGGATTTGAACCCTCGACCACCTGCGTGTCAGGCAGGTATCCTAAATTGTCCTGCATATTCTGCATCCAGACTAGACGACCGGCCCATTGACTGACCTGCTATACTAGTAAATGTTTGAACTTTTAAAAATTATAATTCTTTCATTCTCATTATGTAACGTAATTCAAACAGTAGTCTGACTTACCAATACTTCTGCAGATAATGTCTAATCTGATGTGCACACTTATCTTTTCAGACTAATCTCGTTCGATTAAGCTTCTTGTTCTGCCATGAATAACTTCTGATACGTTTTGATGAGTTGTAACCACATGCAGCGCATCTTCTATTAGAAAGACTATAAGAGTGTCTGCCACATCTACGGCACACTATGTGTGATTTTGATCTGCCTTTCAGGCCTAGTGACGGAGTTCCCTTTCCCATGATCTCATCCTCTCAACAGGTGCCAGATACATTTTTTGAATAAATAATTTCTTTATCGTCGAGTTAGCTATTGTTTCTTTAGTGTGTTGGAGGAGGGCTAATAAGTACAACATTGTCTCCTCTTACAATAAGCGTACCCAGTTTCTTCGCTTTGTCAACTTCAGTGATGTCTTCGGTATCTTCCATTACTAAATTCATATGTTGATCATAACTGTAGAGTTTCCCTCTTACGGTCCTGCCTCCTTTCAACTGAACAAGAACTACCTTGTTGAGGCTCTCTTCGAAGATTTTATTGGCGATCTCGGACATGATTTCTCCACACTTGCCAAAGTCTATCTTTAAGGGTTTGAATGCGTCATTTAAGGATTGTCTTTAGATCTCGGTGATGATTTGAATTATCCTAGACGGATGCTAAAAAAAAGCGAAATCAAGAAGATTTTTCCGGAGATCGACAAGTTCAAGAATGAATTGGGATTTGATGAGAAAAGGACGCGAATCGAAATTATTGTTACCGACGTTGGGAATCTTTATTTATTTGAGGGTAAGCCGCTCCTTTTCAGATCTGAAGATCAATTGATTCCAACTCTTTTTTTTGAGCGATATATTTCATCAGCTCCAAAGATCATAGTTGATATGGGAGCAGTTCCACATCTTTGTAATGGTGCGGATGTGATGGCTCCAGGTGTAAAGAAAGTGGCGGATGAATTCTCTAAAGGTGGTTTAGTTTTGATTGTTGACGAAAAATATGGAAAAGGCATTGCAATTGGTGAGGCGCTATTCAATTCTAATGAAATCATTAAGATGAATCAAGGAAAAATAATTAGAACTCTTCATTATGTTGGAGATAACATATATGAAGTTTCTAAAGGGATTTAGTATTTAATGTTAAATTTTAGTAGGAAAATTTTCTTCAACCAGAATTATTTCAAGCATGTAATTTTTGGATCCGACTATCTTAATCGTATGGTTTCTAGATTTTCTGGTGCGATTGTCTCGATATTAAATAACGCTGAGATTCCTCCTGCGATATGATCGCATTTTCTCTGCTCTCCGTGATTCGTTATGACTCTTGAAGGTCTGGAAGATATTTTTCTAACAAATTCTATTATTTGATTTCTATCCGAGTGTCCTGAGAATCCTTCAAGGGACTCAGTATTAATTTTGAGCTTAACTGCCTCAGCTTTGCCATTTGGTCCAAAGAGTGTTATGTCTCTAATACCGTTTCTTATTCGACTGCCTAAGGTTCCGTCGATCTGATAACTGACAAAAATTAGAGTATTCCTCTCATCTGTGCCAATTTGTCTAAGATACTGTACTGCAGGACCACCTTCAAGCATACCTGAAGTTGCAAGTATGACTGAGGAGCCTCCACCAACAATCTCTTCACGTTCACTAGGATGATTCACATTTACGAAATAGTCTGATTGGAATGGATTAACATCTTGATGGAGTATCTTATCCCTAATCTCTCTTGATAGATACTCTGGAAATGCCGTGTGGATTGCCGTTGCTTCAGATATCATTCCATCTATGTAGATTGGGGCTTCCATCATAGTCCCATTCTTCATGTGATTATCAAGAACCATCATTATCTCTTGAGATCTACCGACAGCGGGCATAGGTATCAAAACCTTACCACCTCTCTTGAACGCCTCATTTACTGTTGTAACTAATTTGCTCTCAGCATTCGTTCGATTTGGCATCAAATCCTTCGGTCCACCATAAGTGCATTCAGTTATTAGAGTCTCTACACGAGGGAAGATTAACGAGGCCGGCTCAAGAAGCATAGTTCTTCCAAACTTGTAATCACTTGTATATACAATATTATGGAGTCCTTCTCCAATGTGAAGATGGATAATTGACGAGCCTAAAATATGACCTGCATTATGAAGAGTCAATTTCATGTCTGGAGCGACGTCTGTGACGACGTTATATTTTAGTGGTATTGTATGCATAACGACCTCGCGTACATTCTTCTGATCAAATGGGGCGTATCCTCCTTCTCTACTAGCCACATCTAGATAGTCGAGTTGCAGGAGGGTCATTAATACGGAAGTTGGTTCCGAACAATAGACTGGTCCATCAAATCCATATTTATACAGGAATGGCACCAATCCGCAGTGATCTAGATGTGAATGAGATATTATGACAGCATCAAGCTTCTCGATATTAAACTCGTCCAAGTCTAGTCTTGGATAGGCACGGTTAGGATCCTGTGATCCTGGATTTATTCCACAATCCAAGAGTACTGTGCTTTCATTAGCTTCAATCATTATACATGAGCGTCCAACCTCGCGTGAACCTCCGAGTGGAGTGATTCTAATGTTATTCACTTTACTCAGGGTTGGTCTAAATATTCTCTCACCAACTTCGCGAAGGATTCGGCTTCTCTCTTCACTCTCGGTGTATGTCATATGTCTCATTGTTGCGATAATTTTTGATGGAAGTGGTTGGGCTCTCAGAACTCGAGGCCGCCATCCTGTGGCTTTTGTTACCTCTTGTAGTATAAGTCCGTCTTTTCCAATAGCTAGACCAGGTTTCTTTGCTTCTATTATTACTTCACCTAGACTAGGATCGAAATTTATTGATGTAATAACAGCGTCTGTAGGCATGAATTTTGAAATAATCTCTTCAGCTTTCTTCTCAGCCTTTCTGATGGAGGGATCTGAACGGATTACTATGCGTTTGTGTATGAGGTTGACTATATCGGTTACTAGATGGCTCTGTTCGACGAGAAGATTCAAATTCTTTACATATATGGCAAGTCTCGGGCCCTCAAATTCGATTCTGGTAACTTCCGCCTCTTTTGGCATATTCTCCAATATGACCGATATAATTTTCGAATGGTTACTAATTTTCGGATTGTTACTATTGAGGGTCTTTGGCACTTAGATTCACTCTGATGGTAGATACTGTAGATTATCTTCAGTTTTTAGAAACGAGTGTTTTCTTCTCTTCTTCACTTAG
>JAGLGJ010000015.1 GCA_023144075.1 Candidatus Bathyarchaeota archaeon
TTTACCTTCAAAATATGTTAAAAAGAATATGTAAAAATGAAAAAAATAATTTTCTCAAGATACAAATTAATAGTAGAAAAATATTTGATGATGATTTAAACTATGAATACGTTTGAGAAGAGCGCCCTCAAAGCCAATCTCCTAATAACTCTATGTAAATTGGCTGAACTCTCGATATCTAAAGGGGAATTGACGTATACGACAGGTCAACTTGCCCTTGATCTAGAGATATCTCAGCAAACAGCCTCAAGACATCTTATTGAGCTAGAGCAAAGAGGTCTAATAAGACGGATCAAAGTCGGAAAACGCGAGACCATCCGTGTAACTCCCAACGGTTTGGATCTTCTCAAAGAATTATATTTCAGACTGAAGGATGTTTTCGAACAGCCCATTAACTACGTCTTATTAGAAGGAGAACTATTCTCAGGGCTGGGTGAAGGCTCTTATTACATTGGTCAAGAAGGTTATCGAGAGCAATTAGAAAAGAAACTAGGCTTCGATCCATATCCCGGTACTCTAAATATTCGATTGAAACCTGGTTACGAGAATGAAAGAAATACCTTGAATTCTCTCCCATTAATATCAATTAAAGGATTCACGACAGAAAAAAGGAGTTTTGGCCCTGCAAAGTGTGCTAAAGCGATAATAAATGATGAAGTTCAAGTATCAATAATCTTAGCAATGAGAAGTCATTATGGATCTGATGTTGTCGAAATAGTTTCCAAAGAAAACTTAAGAAAGAAATTGAAATTGAAAGATGGAGATACCGTTAAGCTTAGGATAATGATTCCACATTTCAATAAAGCTAACATTAGTTGAGTATATTTATACTTAATTCACTAATTTACAATTTTAATTCTTCTATAATTTTGTTTTTTATCTTTGATGAGCTATTTAGATCCTTCATTCCATATCTTTTAGTTTGTACGACTCTTACTTCTCCAGGATACTCTTGCAAAGCATCATTTACTGCTTCTAAAATATCATGTTGGTCGTATCCCAAAGCTATAACATCAGGCTTGAGTTTTCGTATAGCAGCTTTCATATTCATTTCTTTATATCCAAGCACAGCTCTATCTACAGGTTTAAGAGATTCAACCAATGCTCTTCTCTGTTCTTCGGGAATCGTCGGTTTTTTTCCCTTACGTTTTTCAACAGTCTTGTCCCTTGCGACAATAACTATTAATTTGGAATTTCTCCCTCCTGATTTTTTAGCATCTTCAAGGGCTTTAAGATGACCATAGTGAAGAAGATCGAACGCTCCTGTTGTCAGAACAATTTTTTTTCTTGTCAAGATTTGTCTACTCTTTGCCATTCGAAGTCTACTAGTTCCATGATCCTTAAGGCGTCTAATAGACCCTCAGCATATGAAATTGATGTTAAGGCTATAACTTCTTTTTTAATTTCCAGATAGTATTTTGCATCGGAAAGATATCTTTTAACTGCGTCTATGACTAGTTCCATGTTATGTTCAACTAAAGTTGAATTAGAATCTCGAATCTTCAAATCTTTGAGTGCCAACTCAATAGAAGATATATATCTTCCAACTAATGATCGTACTTCATTATCTGAATTCATATTTCAAACAACTCCGGATCGGCCTTACACAAAATTTTTAGAGCCTCAATTTCCATGAAGTGGAGCTTTCCAGGAAAGACTATGCAATGGGGAGGATCGCCCCAATTGAATCTTTGGAGATTTTCTATTGTACCAGCTTTTACACTTGCATCTGGTGAACCTAACCTCGCGACTCCAATCGCTAACATATTTTTTGTTGTACATCTTTTTCTCAGTTTTTCTTCCATTTCGATTATTATGGTCAGTCCCTCTGGAATAGACATAAACAGGTGGCTCTCTGAATTAATGTCGAGTAATGCTAAGGTATGAAGGCCTCTCAACTTATTTTCGAAAATATTTTCATATGGAATTTCTGAGATTGAAGTTGATTTAAAAGGAATTGTAACTGTTCTACCAAATTTATAGTTCTGGAGGCCAGTTGCTCCTGCTATAGCTGAAGAAATTGACGCTGAATGAATAATAGATGTTCTAATTCCTTCTTTTTCTGCTCTAAGTCTCAAATCAATATGAGTAGTTGCGATATTTGGATCTCCTGGAGTTAAAAAAGCACATGGATATTTTTTGGCGTGAACTAAAATTTTTTCTTGAGCGTGATCCTCAACTTCTTTTCTGGAGAGGATCTTTACTTGTTTTCCTATTAATTTCTCAAGATTTGAGATTTTGATGGCAGGCATGTAGTTTGTATAGAACTCCGCAAAAACGTATGTTGCTCTCTTGGCTTTTTCTAGTCCTTGTAGAGAAATACCCTTTTCATCATGAAGTCCGAGTCCAATTAAAGTTAGATTTGTCAAGTTATTTTCCTTTAAAAGAGGATCATAACAAAAGATGAGTCTTATGATCAAGATTTGAAAGAAATTCTGTGAGTTAAGATTGTCAATAGGACCGAAGAAAAGATTATTAGAGATCTTCATTGGAACAGATGGCTGGCGGGCATGGGCCCGTATACCCGCATCATAGTGGTTCGGGAAGCTCAGTCAGGTAGAGCGGTGGTCCCAATTTATGGGCCGAAGCTCTTAACCCATAGGTCGCGGGTTCAAATCCCGTCGGGCCCGCCACAATTCCAAATAGCAGATTTAAACATGAAACATTGTTTTTCATGTTTAGGAAAATGCATAGGAAAAACTAGTTTAATCGACATAAACTCAATCAAATTGTACAAATGACATTAATTCAATCGTCTGAGATCGATCAGGGCCTCAATATGTCGTAACCCGAAATTAGAAAAGTAGACACCCGACACTTCTCGAGTTGTTGGGATTGATTAAATATTCTAAATCGAATTAGTTCATCTCACGAATGTGGAACATTAGGTGAAAAAAAATGCCAAGAACAATAAATAATTCTCCTGAGATGCAGAAGAGAATTCCTGTTAGACTTCCATCGACTATGATGTCTGAAGTCGATCGTCTGGTTCGAAAACACTCTGAACTTAACTATAACCGACAACAGTTCATCGAAAGTGCCGTGCGAGAAAAAATTGAACGCCTTATCATGCTTCAGAGTGCAAAGATCTCCAATACTATTGCACAAATAGAAAATCTTCCCAAGATTATGCAATAGTACCACTTCCTCTCTATAATGTGAAGTCAAAACAGGTAAGTTGGATATCTGGTATCTTAGCGAGAGTTCAATTCATGTTAGGATATCAGTCCATATTCTGCTTCAAAAGATGATCTGTAAGTTCTTTTTCTATTACTTTCTGTATAAGATGGAGCTGATAGAAAAGTAACGCCAGTTAGTTTTCTAAAAGATTCACTGAAGTCATCTATATTATCGTCGAACCAACATAAAACGTAATTATCTCTTATTCCTTCATCTGAATTAATACAATCTATGTCGCCCATGAAAACGAAGAAATCTATTATCTCACCATTATAACTGCGTTTTTCAGTTTTTTTCAACGATATCTTTTGAGCTTTTATAACTGCAAATGGCTTGTGTTCTTGCTTGTCTGATTTTTCCTTAAAAACTGATATTGTGGGTTTTTTCCATTCCATTACTTTCATATTCATTCATTTGATTAATTAGGAGGAATGATCTTTATGCGGTATGCAAGAGTGCACGCTATTATCCTAATGCTGAATATCAAATCTTCAATGATTTCTTATTGATTTACAAGTTAATTGGATAGGTTCCATATTTTATGGCTGCAGAGTATAGTGCTTCAATATTCCAAGGTGGTACATCAGGTTGTATCATATGACCTGGAGCGATAATATAACCGCCACCAGATGCACCTGTTTTTATTGCCCTCACGACTTCGGCTTCAACATCTTGAACAGAACCTTTTGGTAGAATGCTCTGTGATCCTATTCCTCCACAGAAAGTCAATTTTTCTCCGTACTCTTCTTTTAAAGTCTCAAGGTCCATGTCTGGGCATTCTGGTTGTATTGGATTCAATACATCCACACCGATCTCTATCAGATCTGGAATGAATGTTTTCATGTTGCCACAGCTATGATAATACAATTTTGCTTTTGTCTTTTTATGAATAAGGTCAAAGAGTTTTTTATGAAGTGGCTTCAAGAATTTCCTGTATATGTCAGGTTTTAAAAGAATTGTTGTTTGAGCGCCTAAGTCATCTCCAGTAGCCACCATTGTGACGTAATCCCCAACCTCGTCCAACATCATACTGTATAATGTGAGCATCTGATCAGTGACTTTGTCTAGTATTGTCTCAGCTATCTTTGGTTTCAGATACATGTCCTCAACTATTTTACTAAAACCCCTTCTCATCCAAGAATTCTCGAATATGCCACTTCCTCCAATATTTACTACACAAACTGCAAAGCCGGCATCATCCATCTTCTTAGCCTTTTTTTCTAGGCCAACGGCAGTGAAATCTTTCTCAGGATCTAACCAGTATGGATCGGATAATATTTCATCTACATCTTGAGCGGTTTCAAGAGGCGCCGGATTCGCAAATTCCATATAAGTTTCTCCAGCTTTTCTATGAAAACCTAATTCATCTATGAATGAATTATCAGGAAACAGTTTCTTTGGGACAAAAGGTCTGGTAGATCTTAAGGAAATTGGTCGGAAATCGGTTCTGAATAGACGGTAAATAGTTTCGTCTATAGGAGGTAGCCACCATGGATTATAGGAGGCTCCTGAAGGCCAGTAGTCAATTTCAAAAGGAAAGGTCTGCAAATTAAGGTAATGCTTGAGTCTAAAATAGGCCTGTTTTGTTATGAAAGACATGCAGCCTCCTAGTTCGGCTGGTACTCGATCTGCTTCTTGGTGGTCAAGTATCTTCCATACTCTTTCTCTTGGAGTATATTTTTCTCCAGGATGAACTATTGCCTTGTCACTTCTTTTAAATCCAGGCATCATAATATTACGACCTCCAAAAAGAATAAGCGGAAGCAGCTTAAATGTATCGCTCGAGCTTAGACATTAAAGTGTACGTTATAAAATAAATAACTCTAATGAGAATTTTACGAGTTTGTTTTTCAATAAATATTCCTATTGGTGCGGGTTCACAAAATGGATTTAAAGCAAAAACGTATGGATGAATTGATACATCAAATTCGTGAATGTCGTAAATGCACATTATGGAAAAATGCGAAAAATCCTGTACCTGGAGAAGGTGATCTTAACACTTCTTTGATGATGATAGGAGAAGCTCCTGGATATCATGAAGATATTAAAGGTCAGCCTTTTGTGGGAAGTGCTGGCAGGGTTCTAGATGAGTTACTCATGAGTATTGGAATAAAAAGAAATGAAGTATTCATTGGAAATATTATCAAACATAGGCCAGATGAAAATAGAGACCCAAATGAAGAGGAGATAAAAGCTTGTGGATCTTATATCGAGCGTCAAATCCAGATAATTAAACCACGACTGATAGTGACTCTGGGACGGCATTCTACAAAATACGTAATGTCTAATGTAGATGTTGAATTCCGAGGTATCTCAGAAATCAGAGGAAAAGTTTTCGAAAAACATCTATTCGGGATACGTCTGAAGATAATGCCTACTTTTCATCCTGCCGCTACTCTATATAATCCAACATACAGGAACTTTCTCGAAAATGACTTCCAAATGATTAACAAATTACTGGAAGAATTCTCTTAAAATAATTTGAATTCAAATCTAAGTATGTGCGCTAGATTGCAATTAGGATTTTTTAAGATCATTTTTTTCGAATATTTGCTCATTTTCAACGAATTTTATCCCTCCAACTTGCAGAGTTTGCACTAAAAAGAAAAAACTGATATCAGGTCTAAATGAGTAAGAGAACTTGATTGAGGAAGCATTATTGGTCATTAAACTAGTTCTCTTGAGACATGGAGAAAGTATTTGGAACAAAGAAAATCGTTTTACGGGTTGGACAGATGTCGATCTCACCGAGAAAGGCATTAACGAAGCAAGAGAAGCAGGTAAACTTCTTCGTGAATCTGGATTGATATTTGATGTTGCGTTTACTTCACTTCTAAAGAAAGCCATTAGGACACTATGGATTGTACTTGATGAAATGGACCTTATGTGGATTCGCGTTTACAAATCTTGGCGTTTGAATGAACGTCATTATGGAGGATTGCAGGGTCTGAATAAAGCAGAAACGGCGAGTAAGTATGGTGAAACGCAAGTCCTTCTCTGGAGAAGAAGTTATGATGTTAGGCCTCCAGCACTAGAAGAGTCTGATGAACGAAATCCAGGTAAAGATCCAAAGTATATGAATCTAGAGAAAAAAGATATCCCGTTTGCAGAAAGCCTAAAAGACACAATGGAACGTCTCCTTCCCTATTGGAAGAATATAATCGCTCCCGAAATTAAGGGAGGAAAAAGAGTTCTAATCACAGCCCATGGAAATAGTCTTAGATCATTGGTAAAATATCTCGATGATGTTTCTAATAAAAATATTATTGAACTTAATATTCCCACAGGAATTCCACTAGTATATGAATTAAATGAAAATATGACACCAATCAGATCATATTACTTGGGTGATCCCTCAAGAGTAAAAAAAGCAACAGAGACTGTTAAACACCAAGGTAAAATGTCATAACACCGACCATTTTCTAGTTTTATTACAAGTGTATATTGTCATTCATTTTTTCAAATTTAGTTGCTACGACTGAGAAGTCCATTTCTCCTTTTCCATTTGAAATACAAGAATCGTAAATCTGTTTAATTATATTTGTTATTGGAATAGGAGCTCTGACTCTATTTGCAGTCTCCTCTACAAGTTCTAGATCTTTACTCATCAGATTGAGAGAGAATGCTGTACTCCAATCATGATTTATAACCTTGAGACCTTTCATCTCAGAAATGTAAGTTTTCATTATGCTGTTGTTGATGACTTCTAATGTTTTTGAAGGTTCTAAACCTGATTTGTAACCGAATGCTAGACTTTCTGCAAAGGATGCCATAACCGTGGCAAGATGCATATTAAGTACGAGTTTCATTGTGCATGCTGATCCTATTGGTCCTATGTGAAGAATGTTTTTTCCCATCGTTAGAAGTATTGGTCTTATCTTATCTAAGACAACTTTTTTACCACCAACAAGTATGGTTAATGATCCATCGGTTGCAGGTTTTACACTGCCCGAAACAGGGGCGTCAAGCATTTCGCCACCTTTTCTACGGACTTCCTTTTCAATTATCTTACTGATATCTGGTAGGTTGGTTGTCATATCGACTAGAATCTTGTCAGCTTGAATATTATCTATCACTGAAGAGGGGCCATCTTTCTTACCTAAGATAACCTCTCTTGCTTCGTGTGGTCCAGGTAACATCGTGAATATTATTGATGATTTTCTGGTTAATTCACTAGGGTTAGGCGCGATTTGTGCGCCCATCTTCGCTAGTGTTTCGGTACGTTGAATGGTCCTGTTCCAAACAATAAGTGGATATCCGGCCCTTCTAATATTCTTGGCCATTGGGAGACCCATATTTCCAAGGCCGATGAATCCAATAACCATTTCATTTATCGCTTTCATTTGTAAAACCAATATTTAACGTTCGTAATCTACAAAAAGATCAATATCTGAAAATATAAGTTGATGAATTTGAAATGCTTTGTTAGAAATTTTACAAATCTATCTTGACAGACTCACCATCTATCTTAACACCATAGGTCTTAATGTCGCATGTTCTTATGTGTCCCATTAGATTAGCAATCCAATTTGGGAAATTATTTAATATCTCTTGTTCTGGTTGTTCTCCAAAATAATGAGGTACCGGACGGTTCAAAGCTTCTCCGGTTCTTACATCAAATTGTACATGATGCATTGGGCAAGTCACGTAATGACCATCCAGAGTTCCCATTTCTAAGGGTGCACTCATATGGCCACATCTTCTATCAATAGCAAATATTTGACCATCACAATTGCATAACACAATCTCTTTTCCCTTTGCAGTTATTGCTTTCAGACCGTTATGCGCTAGTTCATTATTTTTGGCGACTTCGATCCACATTTCAATCGCTCTCAATTTCATTTATTGATATCTGTTTAAGTTCTGCAGGGTTTGTAACATCCTTATGAACATAAAGGCCACACCAACAACGTTTCATCATATCAAAGTGTTTTCTGTGAAAAGGTATGCATGGACAGACGATCTTCATGTTTTCGTCTCTCTTTTCCGTTAAACCTTGGCAAGGACAATAGGGAATCCCATGTTTTTGCTCCAATATCACTTCTTGTTCCAACAAGAGATCAACTAATTCTTTATCTGGACTGAATTTATAACCGAGAGGATCTATTGTCTTCTGGAAAAAATATTTTAAAGCAATTTTCCTTTTTTCAATATCCATTTCTTTCACTTGTTAGATTCTAGGAGTGTTGAAAATTTTTCGGGGTTATATCCTATGATCACTTCTTCCCCAATCTTTACAAATGGAAAGGCATTTCCACCGCCTAATTCTTTCATATTCTGCATAATTTTATTCTGTTCTTCTTCGTTCGCCAAGTCATAATTAATGTAATCGAAGTCAATTTGCATATCAGTAAAATACTGTTTTGTTTTGCGGCACCAAGGACATGTGCTTAGTCCATACACTACTATTTTTTTCAATTCTATTCGCCTATATTTTTATGAATATTTTTCCTTCTTGAATTTTATATTGATATATTGGAATTTTAATCTCTCTCGAACTCAAGAATTCTCCAGAAGTTATATCAAACTTCCAATCATGACAGAGGCATTTTATTGTATGACCTTCAAGAGTGCCTGCGGACAGAGGACATCCCAAATGTGGACATTTATTTGATACGGCGTAGATTTTACTGTTTTTCTTCACGATTAGAACTGGTATTCCCTTAGGAAAAACAGCATTCATGCTATTTTCTTCCAATGTATCTTCTTCCATTGTGGAAAACCATTGTTCTATCATAATTCAAAATATCCTCCATAGCGAAGTAATATAGAATGTTTCTACTTTTTATTGTGATTGTTCGAAAAAAGTTTTGAACAGCATTATTTTTTTGTTTTATCTTAGTAATATAATTTTTGCGTACATTAGTATTGATGGGAATTCTTTCTTGTTAATAATATAGTGATATAGAAGCTAGGGTTTTATGATTTAGTCATCCAAATAGTTTTTCAAGTCTAAACCGCATAATCCTAAAATACTGTAGTCCCCACTACTTTGTTAAATGACTAGATTATTGCTTGTTTCAAATAGATTGCCCATTAATATAGTGAAACGAGCAAATCAAATTCATCTCCAGCCAAGTGTTGGGGGAGTTTCCAAAGGATTAGATTCATTCCGTCAATCTTTAAATTCCGTCTGGATTGGATGGCCCGGAATATCTACAGAAAGCATTGGAGAAAAAAAGAAATATGTTGAGGAAAGTCTTAGATCTCAAGACTATTATCCGGTTTTCATTTCGCAAAGTGAAATAGAGAATTATTATCATGGATTTAGTAATAAGACAATTTGGCCGCTTTTTCATTATTTTACTCAATATACCCACTATAATGATACTTATTGGGATAATTACAAAAGAGTGAATGAGTATTATTGTGAAGCAATTATTGATATTTTAAAGAAAAAAGATGTAATTTGGATCCATGATTATCAGTTAATGCTTCTTCCAAAACTAATAAGAGATAAACAACAAGATTCGAAAATAGGCTTCTTC
Source organism: Candidatus Bathyarchaeota archaeon (assembly GCA_023144075.1). GTDB lineage: Archaea > Thermoproteota > Bathyarchaeia > 40CM-2-53-6 > RBG-13-38-9 > RBG-13-38-9. The sequence goes on from JAGLGJ010000015.1 coordinate 9,669, forward strand.
ATTCACATACCTTTCCCATCGTTTGATGTTTTTCGATTACTCCCCTGGCGTAAAGAAATATTGGAAGGAATTTTAGGAGCCGATCTAATAGGCTTTCATATACATGATTATGTTAGAAATTTCTCAGACAGCGTTCACAGACTTTTCGGATACGAGTCAGTTCTAGGACAGATGACGATCGAAAATCGTTTTGTCAAGACTGACGTCTTCCCTATGGGAATAGACTTCCAATATTTCTCTACTTCGGTTCAAAATTCAAATGTTCAGAGGGAATCTGACAAAGTAAATAGAAGGGTTAGAGGAAGAAAAGTAATACTTTCAATTGATAGACTAGATTATACAAAAGGAATCCCTCAAAGATTAGAGGCTTATGACCTTTTCTTAGAAAGAAATCCAAACTATCATGAAAAGGTTACATTCATTCTTGTAGCAGTTCCCTCACGCACACGTGTACGCGAATATGTAAACCTGAAGAGACAAGTCGATGAATTGGTTGGTAGAATTAACGGAAAATATGGGACCTTCGGTTGGACCCCGATTTGGTATTTGCATCGTTTCTTACCGTTCAATAGTCTAATCGCTCTTTATAATGTCGCAGATATTGCGCTTATTACTCCAATAAGAGATGGAATGAATCTGATAGCAAAGGAGTTTGTAGCAACTAAGAATGAAGGAAAAGCAGTTCTTATACTAAGTGAAATGGCTGGCGCTTCTAAAGACTTGGGCGAGGCGATCATAGTCAATCCCAATAACAAACTAGAGGTCGCAGAAGCTTTGGAGAAAGCCTTTCTGATGTCTAAAGAAGAACAGATGGAGAAAATCATGATGATGCGGGAGAGATTACAACGTTATGATGTTTCAAGATGGGCGAATGATTTTCTGGACAATCTCACAAATATAAAAAAAATTCAAAACAAATTCTGTATTAGGGGACTTCGCGAGATAAGAACAGACATAATCAAAGATTATCGTAGCAGTCGAAAACGTCTCTTCCTTTTAGATTACGATGGAACACTCATACCATTCGCAGATACGCCAGAGAAAGCTAAACCAGACAAGGAGATCCTTCGAATAATAAGAAATCTTGCTAAAGATAAGAATAATGAAGTGGTGATCATAAGTGGAAGAGATAGGAGTTTTATTGAACACTGGTTTGGAGATGAGAACATCGGTCTTGTAGCTGAACACGGTGTCTGGATGAAAGATAAGATGGGAAAATGGGAAACAATGGAACCTCTTTCAGCAGAATGGAAAAAGGAAATAAGACCAATTCTTGAATCATATAGCGATAGAACTCCAGGATCTTTCGTAGAAGAAAAAGATTTCACATTGGTGTGGCATTATAGAAAGGCTGATCCTCAATTAGCTGTGGTAAGAAGTAGGGAATTAAAAGATCATTTATTGAATTTTACAGCTAGTGACCCACATAGAATCGGTGTTTTGGAAGGAAATAAGATAATTGAAGTTAAAAATGTCGATATCAATAAAGGTCGAGCTGCACTCAGATGGATTTCAAAATACAAATGGGATTTCATTTTGGCTATCGGCGATGATGTTACAGATGAAGATATTTTTTCAACGCTGCCCGAAGATGGCTATTCCATCAAAATAGGGTACGGTGCATCTAGAGCAAAATATTGTCTAGATTCTCCGATGGCTGCTCGAAGTCTATTGAAACAAATATCTAAAATTGGAATGAGTTAAGATAATTATTTATTTTACTAACTTCATAGCTTTTGAAGGCATGATTTTAATTATCAATTGCTTTATTAATGTAAGGAGTCTTTGTTCAAAACATGGTTCAAGAGCCAGTATCTGGACTGTTTTTAGAAGCTATGAATCAAATAGGAAAAGAAGTTATTTCATTATTACCTAAGATAATTCTAGCGTTAATCATACTTGCCATCGCCATCATAATCATAAGACTTCTGAACGGATTCTTTGGTAAAATATTAAAAATAGTTAAGTTAGATGAAATGTTAAGTAAGATAGTTCAATTTCCTTTCTCTCTAAGTAGTCTCATAATAATGCTTATTGATGTAGGCATTTTTCTAATAGCATTATTTATGATTGCAGAATTATTTTTGGATCCAAAGCAAACTCAATTGATGACCGAGATATTTGGATACGCTGGTCGCATATTCAGTATTATTGGAGTTACTATCTTTGCTTTCATAATGTTCAACATCTTGATAAACAGAATGGTTATTGAAACCAGAATGCGGGGATATATTGTGCTTATACTTCTGATTCTTTTGACTGTGATGGTAATAGATCTTACATCTCTAAGTCCATCAATAAAAAATTCGCTTGCTCAGGGTATGTCAACCGGATTAGGTATAGCCATTGGAGTCTTCGCTATATGGTTTTTCTTCCATGAATATCTGGATAGATTATTAGATAATAAGATTGGATCAAGGAAAAAGGATGTACTGAATTCGAAGAAGTGATATCGCTAAAAAATTACTTCCTATAAATTATAGGAATTGTTCTATGATTATTTATTGAAAGTTTAGAAATAAAAAGGTGTATATCGTGTCTATTAGACGCCCAGAAACAGCTATTGATGATATTAAGAAAGTTATCAAAAACCAAGTAGATGTTTTCACGAAAGAAATGTATGGGATAATTAGTGCTGGTGGAGAAGGTGTAAGATTAAGGCCAAGAACATTGGAATTGCCAAAGCCTATGATTGAAATAGGCTCTTCTAAGCAACCGATTATGTATTGGAGCTTGCTCCCTATGATTCTGGGAGGTATATCGCACTTTATAATAGGTGTAAGATATGGGGCGAGTAAAATCATTCAAGCCTTTGGAACAGGAGAGAAGTTAAGCAAAGAGTTTGATAGGGAGATCATTATTGACTATATTGAAGAGCCTAAACCACTCGGACGAGCTGGATTTATCA
>JAGLGJ010000150.1 GCA_023144075.1 Candidatus Bathyarchaeota archaeon
ATTATTGACAAAGCATTAGCTAAAAAGGAGTTCTATAACATTGCGCGTCCGATCGTCATCGGTGATGCGTCTGTCATTCAAGACGCTTTAAAACTCGCCAAAGTGAAAGTGGATATCAATTCTGTCAAAGACGTATCCGAAGCGAAATATGAACACGGCACAATAGAAGTCATAGACCTAAAAAATATTCGACTCTCCGAACTCAAGATGGGTCAAGTCCAAGCTATGGCAGGAGAAGCCTCAGTGAAATATGTCGAAAAAGCCGTCGAAATGGCTCTTGAAAATAAAATAGACGCGATCGTTACGGCACCACTCAATAAAGAAGCTATGCATTTAGCCGGCTACGATTATGCGGGACACACAGAAATACTGGCACACCTAACCAAAACAAAAGATTATGCAATGATGCTTGTCGCCGGACATCTAAGGGTAATACATGTCACAACCCATGTATCAATGCGTGATGCATGTGAATTAATCAAAAAAGACAGAGTACTCACCACTATTCGGCTAACAAATGAGGTTACAAAAAAAATGGGAGTAAAAGCCCCAAAGATCGCAATCTCTGGATTCAACCCTCATGCCGGGGAGAGCGGCTTATTCGGGAATGAAGAAATCAAAGAGATCACACCTGCTATAGAATCAGCTAAAAAAAACAATATGAACGTAATTGGACCTATGCCCCCAGATACAGTTTTTCTACGTGCCAGCAGAGGAGAATATGATGCAGTTGTAGCAATGTATCATGATCAAGGCCACATTCCAGTCAAGATGTTAGGATTTGAATCGGGGATAAACGTGACAATAGGCTTACCCATAATACGTACTTCGGTTGATCATGGGACTGCCTACAGAAGGGCAGGTCTTCGATTAGGAACAGGAGATCCCACGAGTTTGGAGGAAGCAATGAAACTGGCTGTCCAAATGGCGAAGTTTGACATAGAAAAAAGGTAAACCAACAAATAGAGTAAATGATTTACCGATTTTTTTAATAAAATTGGGCTAATTGATTTTTCTTAGCTTTGTTTAGAGTTGAATAAATACAAAACCTATAGAGACTAGTCCCACACATTTATAATATCTCGAGAATGTACAGAACTCTCATAGTAGATTAATTCAGGAGATGTTTGGTTTGAAAGCGGTTATGAAAGTAGACGAAAATCCTGGTATAAAAGTAATGGATACAGACAAACCTAAACCTGGACCACGTGACGTTCTAGTAAGAATCAAATCTACCGCATATTGCGGTTCAGATTTACACTTGTACAAATGGGACGGCCAAGCTAAGAAATGGAATTCCCCATTACCTAGAATTCTTGGTCACGAATTTAGCGGAGACGTAGTAGAAGTTGGAGAGAACGTATCATCTATCAAGACGGGAGACATAGTTGCTGGAGAGACACATATTCCTTGTGAGCAATGCATAATGTGTAGAACAGGCAGAGCTCATATTTGCGAAAATATGAAAATTTTTGGAGTCCATGTACCAGATGGATCTTTTGCAGAATTTGCAGTAATTCCTGAAACTATTGCGTTTAAGCTTCCATCGGGTACACCTTATGATATTGGTGCATTATATGAGCCCTGTGGGGTAGCAATGCATGCCGTACAAAGAGCAGAACCCGAACCCGGTGATGTTGCGGTTGTTCTTGGCTGTGGACCAATCGGAATATATGTTCAACAAATAATGAAAGCACTTGGATCAGACGTCATAGCCACTGACATTAAACAATTCAGAATCGATCATGCGAAACGAGTTGGAGCAGCTAGAGAAGTAATAGATGCGTCAGAAGGCAATGCAGTCGAAAAAGTAAAAAATATAATAGGACAACGAGGTGCAGACATAGTTTTTGAGGCTGCAGGTGCCTGTGAGACAATAAAACAATCATTAGACATGGTAGCCAAGGCTGGAAAAGTAGTGCTTTTCGGAGCTTCTCCAGATAATCCAACACTCGACACTACAACATATATCGTCTACAAAGAAATAGATGTTAGAGGAATGACTGGCAGATATATGTACAGCACATGGGATAGGGTTGAAAGACTCGTAAGTAGAGGACTAGTTGATCTGGAGTCTGTAGTCACACACAAATTTCCACTAGACAAAGCTGAAGAAGGATTTCAACTTTTGCTGAAAGGAGAAGCTTCTAAAATCATATTGAATCCGTAGAATGCCGTTCAACCTGAATGATCTATTTAAATCGAGATGTTAACAAAAAAAATCCATTGATCTTAAATTAGCATCATATCATATCCTTTCGGATATACAACATTTTTTCTGCTTACAAACAAAAAATAAATGATCAAAATATTACTGTCGACCAGATTAAGAATAAAAATAATTGGAGCCATTTACCTTGAGTATCCCTATAGAGAAATCTCTTAGAGAGAGACTAGTGAAAAGCCACTTAGATCTAATAGTCCTTTGGCTACTCAAGACTAAACCCAGATGGGGATATGAAATAAATATTGAGATAAGAGAACGATTCAAAGTCTATTTAAGTGCTGGAACGCTCTATCCACTTTTACATAGTCTTGAAGATAAAAGATGTCTGGAAGGCGTTTGGGAATCGGAGAAAGGTCGGGGACGTCGCATATATCGAATAACTCCCGAGGGTGAGCTTTTTTTGAGCGCTGGAGAAAAAGCTTCCCAAGAACTCCTAAGAAAGCTATCTAGCAACTCTGAACAAACTTGATCATACAAAAATTCGCATCACACATAATATCAATTGGAGAGATGAAATTGTCAAAAACAGGTTCCACAACGAAAATATTGAAATCCATTAGAAACAATGAAGTTGCCAAACTCATCTTACTTGCAGTCGTAGTCATCTCCATATCCTATGGCGGATGGGCAGGTATGAGATTGATGTTAGCAACGGAACATCCAGTTCTAGTTGTCATCTCAGGCAGCATGATCCCTACTCTCAATGTCGGCGATCTCATAGTAATCAAAGGAGAACCGGCTGAAGAGATCGAAGTAGGCACAATAATAGTCTTTCACAGTCCAAGAAATTATGATACTTTAATTGTCCATAGGGTGGTCGATAAACAAAATTCAGATGGTCGAATATACTTTAAGACAAAAGGCGACTTTAACAGATATGTTGATGATTGGACGGTATCAGCAGAAAAAGTTGTAGGTTCTTTCTCAGCTAGAATTCCATACATCGGAATCATCATCATGAAATTAAGAGAGCCTGCAGGGACAGCATTCATAGTAAGCTTGATCATAATTCTGATAGCATATGAAGCATACAGTTCACACAAAAAGACGAAAACTAAGATTTCAGGTGACGAGTCTAAAATCGAAGCTCCTAGAAAGAGATAACATTCCAAAATAACTAT
>JAGLGJ010000151.1 GCA_023144075.1 Candidatus Bathyarchaeota archaeon
CATATAGATCGACTGCATCTACTGCATATGTACATTGCAGGAAGTTCACGGTGATAGCTGCAATTTCCCATAGACGGAATTTTCATTGAGACTGTTCTTGTTTGATTAGTTGGAGCCGTAGTAGACATCTGACCTGCTGTGGGAGAAGTTATTACTCGGACATTTGGCGGTTGTTTTGGAATTTGCTGGACTGATATTGTGGGTTTTCCAGGAGGTTGGATATGACTCTCTTGAGGAAGATACATGGGACTTCCACAATCATAACAGAATTTGGCTCTTTTTGGGTTAGCTTTGCCGCATTTAGGGCATGTCGGCATTCTTACACTTTCCTCTATTTTAATCTGATAATAGCCTCAATATATTCACCCTTTCTTTTAAGAGTAACTAGCAAATAATCTCCCTTTCCTAGATCTTTTTTCAATATTTTATCATTATTAATTCGAATTGGTTTTCCTTTAGACATTTTAAAGAAAAAGAATTCATCAGATTCTGGAAATATATCTCTCAAATATCTTTCTCTGAGATCGCTTGAGAAAAATTTCTTAATAGGAATATCAATTCTCTCGACCGTGTTTCTTGCTTCGCCATGTTCCCCACAAACCATACAATTTTTGTTTTTAACCAAGTTCAATAAAGAGTATTTATTGTATTTCAGGTCAGCAATCCATATTCCCTGCATTGGTTGACCCGTGGTCTCTGGCCATTTCTCAGTTTGCAAATAATTCTTGTAACCCAAGAGTATCTTTGTAACTTCATGAGTTTGAATAGATGATACTAGCGATATGGTCGTTGGAAGTGAAGGAGTCTTGGCTTCTTCAATGGGCGCATCACATGGATTTCTTAAGCCTACTAAATTTCCGTATTGTTCCCTTGCTATTGGACATATAGGACAAGGGTCATTAGGCGGAACATAGGATTGGACTCTACATTGGTATCCGGCAATTCCTCCATCGACCAAAGGTATCAGATATCTTCTAGATATAGATGTAAGAAAGAATCGTGATGCAAAATTATCCAGTCCACTGACTATAATGTCAGAATCTAAATAGACTTTTAAGGGTAAGTTTTCGAGTTTACCTTGGATCGCAGTGATCTCCATATGCGGATATTTATTGTGAAGCTTCTTAGCTAAGACTTTTGACTTTGGCTTTCCAGCGTCTGACTTGTCAAAGAAGACCATTCGACTGAGATTTGAGACTTCTACTTTATCATAATCTATAATCGTGAAGTTTCTAATCCCTAACATAGCAAGATTCTTTGCAGCCTCATTGCCTATTGCGCCCGCTCCAGCTATTAGAACGTTTGATTTTCCTAGCTTGGCTTGTCCATCTTCACCCCAAAGGATAAGTTGTCTTGACCACAAATAATCGATTTCTAGCTTCTTTGATTTCAATTTGATTTTAGAGACTTTTTGGTTTTCTTGGAGCGGTATTCCATTTGCAAGCAATTTCGTAAGGTCTTGTTCAATCTTTAGTCTCTCACATAAAATCCTCTTAAGTTCTGCAACAGTTATGTTCGATGGAACATCGACTGTAATCTCTTTGATTGATGGGATCCTTGCTGTGATCTTCAATATTTGTCCTTCAATTACTTAAGGCCGCTTCGGCCTAAGAATTGTGAATTTAACGATATCTCTTTTAGCTGATTGCTCGGCTGAATGACTCGGCAATGGGATGACATTGAATCTTGCAGTATCAGCTTGGGACAACTTTTTCTCTTTAGCACTCATCATTGGGAATCCATGTTTACTACATATTTTTGCTGCCTCAAGACATCTCGGATCATTAAATACGTTATTTGGATTAGGGTCTGAGAGGAGATAATAAAGAGAGTTTACGACTGACACAAGCCTCAGATTAGGTTTCCAACCCTCACCTACGACAGATACACATACAGCGCCTGGCACATGTGGTACTATGTTTGGATGAGATATATCTGTGATCCAAGTAACAAGTGGTGGCTTGACTGGATATTCTCCCTGTAGATCCATCCTGAATTTTTGCCATTCCAAATATTGGGTAAAAGGCCAGACATTTCGCTCAGCTAGTTTTTTGACTTCGCCCTTCTCGCATCTGAGCATTCCCTCGTAGCTTGTAGGTGGATCATTCAGAGCCTTAACTGTTGGGAACTGATGGTTTAAAAAATCCTTTTCTTTGTAGAGTTGTGGAATATTCAAAAACAACCGCCGATTATGTTGTAGGGCATTAATGCTAATTGGGCATTCTCAGGTATTCCTGCAGCGGCGACAGTTATACTATCCTCTAGATTGACTCCGCCGTACATCAGAGTTACTGTAGTTTGGTCAATACCGAAAGAACCACAGACTTGCTGTTTAACTTCACCTATTGTATGGTCGGGAAGAACGTCTATTTCTGCCAGTCCAGATTGTGGGCCAATTGGTGCTTGAATGAATAGTTTCATTGTAGATACTTCACCTCCAAATCATTTCCTGACATAAACATAAAGCTTACCATAATTTCTATGATTGAATTATTAAGTTAACTTCTTCGGTAACCTCGTACATCTCTTTGTTCTTGATAATGTATGAATCGATTGTAGCCCATGAGGCTACGTAATAGACTCTTAAAATGATTTCTTCCAATATTTGAAGATGGAATCTTGAAAGAAGTAATTTTCAAAAAAAAATGGTTATGATCGTGCTTAGAGATCCACATTGAAAAAAATGATTCTGAAGGCACAGCTGTTATTTCCATAGGGACGTCCCAGAGGAGATCATTATGCAATTCATTGCCATCCAATGACTGGATGTCTGTTCGAATTCCATTTTTTCAATCTCCGTTGAGTCTCACATCTATGGATTTGTGCGCTTTACACCTTCAGAGTTATGGTTTTGTTATTAAAAAGGGGGGTAGAATGGGTTACCTTCCGAGTATACCTAGTATTCCACCGATCAAGCCTAGGATCAACGCAACGATGCCTACTGCAATAGCCGCATAGACGAACATTGATGGTACTACTATGAGCATAGCCACGTAGATGTTAGCCAGTGAGAATACGAAGGCGATAATCCCTCCAAGCGTCGTGTATCCAAGGCGTATTAGGAATGCCCCTAATATCACAACCAGACCCAGAAGAATTCCTACTCCCAAGAACGCAATGATATACGGTGATAGCCATGCTGGGACTATTGCTAGATTTGTCCAGAGTATTGCTGTAGCAGCGGCACCTGCTATTATTGCGACTATTCCTGCGATCAATGATAGAATGAAACCCCAAGTCGCACTGGGTTTTGGTGGCATTATTGGCATTGGAAATCCTGGTGCTCCCATTGGTGGACCCATTGGTGCTCCCATCATTGGTGCTCCCATTGGTGCTCCCAT
>JAGLGJ010000152.1 GCA_023144075.1 Candidatus Bathyarchaeota archaeon
ATATACAGGAATATCAATTTTAATGAAACATATGCAAATCAAGCCGAAAGAAATCAAGAAATTCTATCTAGCCGGAGCATTTGGCACATATATTGACCCATCAAGTGCAATAGACTTAGGAATGTTCCCTGAGATTCCACTTGAACGGATACAGTTCGTTGGCAACACAGCGGGTTCCGGAGCAAGAATGACTCTACTATCTAATCCAACAAGGAAACTCGTTGAAAGAATAATCAAAAAAATAGACTATATCGAATTAGGTGTGAGTCCTAATTTCCAAAAAGAATTCATCTCTTCAATGGATTTACCCAATGTAAATAAAAATCTATTTCCAACAGTTATGAAAACGATCAAGAGAAATCTACTGTTACGAGAGCTAAATCACTCGTAAAGATTTTACAGGTTAAACATATTTCGCATAGATACTTGAGGACAGAAACAGTTCTTGACATCAATTTTTAAGAGAATATTTTTTCAAAGGGACCCTGAAAATGTCGCCTTAGATCTACTTGGAACAAAATTGGTGAGAAAATTTGATTTACAGATATTTGAAGGCATGATAGTAGAGACAGAAGCCTACTATGGAGAAAAAGACCCAGCATCTCGAGCATATAACGGTTTAAAATTTTATAACAAGGCTATGTGGAGCTTACCTGGAAATTTATTTATTTATAACGTTCATAAATACTGGATGTTCAATATCGTAGCTCATTATCCTAATGAAGTAGGCGCCGTTTTAATTAGAGCTGTTGAACCACTAACGGGCATAGAAGAAATGATGAAGAATAGACAAATCGATGACATCTACCAATTAACTAAAGGCCCAGGGAAATTGACTATAGCTTTCAATATTGATAATAGCCTGAATGAAATTGATATCACTTCTGAAAAGAGCCGCATTCACATCGTTAAATATAAGACAGATTTCAAGATTGCAAGTTCTAAGAGAATTGGAGTTAAGAAAGACCTTAAGCGAAATATGCGATTTTTCATAGACAGTAACAGATACGTATCAAAATAAGAAAAACATTCGTTTAATGCTTTTTTATTAGCTATTAGTAGAAAATTATCTAAAGAGATCTATCTCTTTAGGTCTAATTAAGTCATTAACAGATCCCCTGCCAGACATATATTGAACGCCTCTCAATATTGCAACTGGAATTCCATCAGACTTTTTCATTACAAGCTCAGCAGCTGAAGCTAGTTCATCTGCAATGGCGATTAAAGTGAATCTCAATTTTCGATTATACATGTCTTTCCCACCACGATAATCAAGAAGTGGGTTCATCCCAGCGATACCTATGGCCATGTTTACTTGACCAATCCTCCAAGGTCTACCAAAAGTATCTGAAATTATTATTGCTACTTCTACTCCGGCTAGACTTTGTATTTTATTTTTTATCGTTTTTGCTGAATGGTCAGGATCTTTCGGCAACAAACAGACTGTAGATTCATCTTTCAAATTCGATGTGTCTACACCTGAGTTCGCACAAATAAATCCATGACGTGTTTCTGTTATTAGATGGTGCCCTTCCATTCTCAAAATACTCTTAGTTTGACTCAATATTGCTTCAACATGAGGTGCTTCCTTTTTTGATTTTTTTGCTATTCTCTTGGCAAAAGGAGAAGGTTGAATGTTACTATAGTCAAAAACTCTTCCTTCGGACTTTGAAACAATTTTATGAGCTATAACAATTATATCATTGTCAAGTAACTTTATTTTTTGTTTTTTACATGTATCAAAAATTAGTTTACCTAGATCATCGCCTTGTTTGATTGAAGGAATACCCTTTAGACCTAAAATCATTATATTATTTTTCAATCATTACACCAAATTACCTTATTAAGATAATCACTGCAAATTGAATACTATCACTGTTAATTGGCTTCGATAATATTTTAGGTATATACTTTAATTTATTATTAATTACAGTCCTTAGAGTGATGACGATTGAGTCTCTCTGATAAAAAAATTGCTATATTAGCTGAAGATGGGTATGAAGACCTTGAGCTTTGGTATCCTAAGATCAGATTAGAAGAAGAAGGAGCAAAAACGGTAGTTCTTGCGAAAGGGAAGAAAGCGACCTTTAGTAAACATGGTTATGAGGTCCGAGTTGATCGAGATATAACTAAATCTAATGTAGATGATTTTGATGGAGTGATAGTCCCTGGGGGAGTTCAAGGTCCAGATAAACTTCGTAGACATCAAGAGATTGTTGATTTTGTAAGAAACATGGGTTTGAAGGAAAAATTAGTAGCAGCTATTTGTCATGGTCCTTGGCTTCTAATATCAGCAGAATTAACAAAAGGAAAAAAAATGACCTGCTTCTTTTCAATAAAAGATGATTTGATTAATTCAGGCGCCATTTATCATGATAATGCTGTTGTCGTTGATGGCAACCTCGTAACTTCTAGAACGCCTGAAGATTTACCTGAATTTTGTAAAGCTATTATAAAGATTCTACATAACCAATCCGGATAGTGAATTCATGTTCTCTATTTAAAAAAAGGATTCTAACTTAGTGGTACCAATTATTTCAGAGAAGCTTACTTCAAGAGCATCAAGAACCTGTTCAAATGTTGAATCAACATATTCAACATACTTTCCAACATCGATCTCGTTAAGATTAGCAAGTTGAACAGGTTTCACCCCCGTATCACCATGAACTTTGACAAATGATATAAGATCACCAGTCTTGATCTCCACTCCTTTGTTAACTAAAAGCTGTGCCGCCTTCACATGTTGAGGAGTAGTTTTAACATAAGCTTTCGGAGGTTTACCCATCATAACATTGAAGGCGAGATCATCTATCAAATATTCTTTATTCTTGAGTTTTGAATAACAATTCTTTATTATTCCTCTTACACTCGTTTTCGCTTGTTCAAAATCTTCTTCTGATTTTACTTGACTAAGAACATCAACCATTTCATAGAAAGCATTTTTCAGAAAATTTGGAGTATGTCTCTTTTTTCCAGTCAGCCCTTTTATGTCTACTTTTCCATCAGGATATACTCCAAGATAATTCTTCTTTCTCAGACTAAGAGCGACATATCGATAGTGTTTATCGAGTTCGAGTTCCAGATTGACATCTTTTCGTGACCAATTCATCAGTTTATCGAGAAGCTCTGGTTTGGAACTTTCAAGGAAGATTGAGTCTGTATCACCATAGAACACTTTGATCCCAAGTTCGTTTGCTTTGTTTATTGTATTTGTAATAACGTGTCTTCCAATAGCTGCAATTGTCTCTGCCACTGGTGGACAATATAAGGAAAAACTTTCGGCCCCAAACACACCGTAACTTGCGTTAAGAATTACTTTTAGCGCATC
>JAGLGJ010000153.1 GCA_023144075.1 Candidatus Bathyarchaeota archaeon
TTTCCATCATGATCTGTATAAGCTATATTGAATCGTTCTGCGTTCCCAACGTCTATCTGAAATGTAGCTATTTCACGAGGTCTATCTAACTCATCTATGATTGTATATTCGACATTCAATACCCAGTAAAAGACTCCTTCAGGAACGAAATTGATCAATATTGGTTTTCTTTCTACTTTTACGAGTTCCATGAAATAGTCTTTATTGTTTTCAAAGAATTTTTGTGTAGTATTATAAATTGAAACATATTCTCTGTCTAAAGCTCTTATTTCATCATAGATCTTTTCATGTACTTTATGTGAGACGGTTTTTGCTTCGTCAGTGTCTCTGCAATATACATGAAGGTCCGGCATATGGAGTTTCCTAACCCTAAAGCAGAGTAAAAGTTCACCACTTTGTTCCAATCTATAGCTGTCTGCCAGTTCAAAGGTTCCAAAAGGAAACTGTTTGTAACTTAAGGACCAATCTTTAACCATGGCAAATTGTTGATGGCAGGCTGCATATCGCATTACAAAACGTTTCTGCTCCAAATTAACTTCATATAATCTGTCTCCAAATAACTCAGCATGTTGCTTGACGGGTTCGATGGAAAGATCGAACATGTTTGTTCCTCTTACTCTGAATAGTGGAATACCTGTCGATTTGGCTTGCGACCATGCATGCTCGCTAATCAACTCGAAGAGTAGTGTTCCCTGTGGACCAAATCGCATATGTCCTATGTCAGAGTAGGGTTCCCATTCAATTCCAAATTTTTTACAATACTCGAGGTACTTAGGTTCTCCTCCATGGAGTGCTTTTTTGAATACCTCTTTTTCAATGAGGGATTTGAATTCGTGATCTTGATATTTTAGATATTCTTCGGGGTCACTCAGTTTGCCGTCAGGACTGAAAACCTTAAATTTTGTCTCGATAGGTTTAGTCTTTGACTTGGGCTTTTCAACGCTGATACTTTTCGACAATTCTGCCATAGGATGTCCTTTACATTCCAATTTGAAACTCTTATAGTAACCAAAGGGACTTCTTTTTACATTCAATCCTCGTGAAGCAAGGTTCTCTGCTAATTTTTTTAAAAGAGGAATGGCTAAGGATGGAGGTCCTAGGTCATCAGATAAATGGGCATATGGGTAGACTAGAATGTTAGTTGTTCCTACGTTTGAGGCCACTTTCGATATTTCATCTGCAGCCTGAAGAATTAAACTATCTGTATCTTGCTCATCATTATTCTCTATTGTACAAAAGACCACTAGTGCGTCATCGATGCTGTCATTTTTTAGTTCCTCTATTATGGGCTCGGCTGCTTTAATCGCCTGACTCTTCACCTCAAACTCAAAATGGTCGCTATGAATAAGCAATATTCTCAGATGTCAAAAAACCTCCTACATTGAACACTACTTTGACATTCGCCATTTTTCTATTAGTCTATCCTTTTTTGTTTTCTTTTTGAATTCTTTATAGTGATCTTTACATAAGTAAGCTCTTCTTGAGCTTCCGACTTTCAACCCAGCTTTTGTTGCTTTTTCGACAGCTATCGATCTTAAAGCGGTATTACTGCATCCTGACACGCTGCAATTTGTGCCTTTTTCAATCCTGCCCATTTTCGTCCTCCACCTATCAAGATCAATACATACAATGATTTATTGTTTCATACTACATTCCATTTTTTAGCTAACGGCGGTATCTTAATGAGTTAATGTTGAACGCTAAGATCAAGGATCTTATAATCTTTGGTGAATTGATTGATCACTGCTTTCAGGCATAGGGTGAAACCTATCCTAACTCGTCTTGCCTTATTTCTTAACCATTTGGGTTTTACTCCTAACATGTTGACCTTAATCGGTTTTACCTGTGCAGCGATGGCGGGTGTATTATTCTATGTGAGAATTAATTGGATGTTTACATACGTTATGGCGCCATTTCTAATTCTTTTATCAGGTCTAATGGATGCTCTTGACGGTCCATTGGCTAGGCTTGGAAAAACATCGAAATTTGGTGGGATTCTTGATTCTACTTTTGATAGACTTGGAGAAATTCTAATCTTTTCAGGAATAATTCTGGGTGAGCTGGCAAGTCCATTCTGGGGAATTGCTGCAATCTCATTTTCACTTATGGTAAGCTATGTCAGAGCAAGAACTGAAGTGGAAAATATTAAGATGGAGAGCGTTGGGATCGCAGAAAGACCTGAAAGAATGCTTATACTAATTATCTTCTCTTTTCTAGGGCTGGTCGAGTATGGAGTTGTATTAATAGCAATCTTATCGATCATAACGTTTGTTCAGAGAACTGTATATGCCTATCAGCATGTTCGATAAGTGATTATCAGAATTAGGGCTACTAGCTCCTACGTTCGCCGCTGGCTCTAATTTTTGAAACACCAAAATGTACGGCGCATGAAACACAATAATATTTGAATGTAGACGGTCTTCCTAAGTAGGCTCCGCTTGATCTCAATTCTCTTGCCAAGCTTGGATCAACGAGTGAGAACCGACTGGTAACTCGCTTTGCTTTATCTCTGGGAACTAACATACCGCAGTTGGTGCATTGGACACCTGCACTTCGTCCTTTACCACCTTTACTTCTTCCACTAGATTTTCTCTTTTTTGCCATTGGAAATCTAGCATAATTCCTACAAATAGAGCTCCTTAAACATTATGCCTACAAACAGATAGAATGAGGATGGATTGCTGAATAGATGTTTGTTGCGCGCGCTAAACATATGTAATCCTAGCAGAATTGCATTGAAAGAGAAATAGCTAAAACTTTGTTTTCATAACATAAGTAGTGGTAGGCAATGACGAGTCTGACCCAACTGAATGCATGATATGGATCTTGAGTGCGCGAGCCTACCGCTTTTATTTTTGAAGAGATAATTTTTAGGTTGAATATTAGTTGATCTGGATATGATTCAATTTTTAGGTTAGAGCACATTTGTTTCATTAAACTTGAATAAACTTTTTTAAATCCAAAATCATAAAACTCTACTTGGTGTTTATCGATTTGGTGAATCGTTCTCTACTCTTGATAATTGGCGTCATAATTGTTGTCGTAGCAGCTGGAATATATTATATGTCTATATCGTCAGGACCTAATGTAGAATCTGTGACTCCCAGTGAAATAGTGACGTCTCCAAAATCAATTAAAGGTGAAGAATTGTATGCGGACTATTGCACTAGATGCCATGGTGCTAAAGGAGTTGGAAGAGTAGGGCCAGCGCTCTCAGCCAGCAATGCAAATAGGGGCGTTATCGAGAATGGTAATCTCGATGAAGGGATGCCTGCATTTAAAGGAGAGTTGAGCCCGACAAAGATT
>JAGLGJ010000154.1 GCA_023144075.1 Candidatus Bathyarchaeota archaeon
TTTTCTGTAGAATTCTAGCCGCTTTTACATGTTGAGGTGTAGTTTTAGTATACCTATCTGGATCTTCTCCTAGTACCACATGGAAGGCAAGCTCTTCAATTTTTTCCCACCTTCTTCTTTTTATTGTTATGTAACGATCATGAACAATTTTAGCGATATCTTTCTTTGCAGCTTCAAATTCCGATGGATTTTGAACCTGAGCAAGTCTTTCCTTCATTTTATTAAAAGCAGTTTTTATAATTGAAGGTATATGCCTTTTTTTTCCTGTTAATCCCTTAACGTCAACTGTTCCATCCTTTAAAATACCTAAATAATTCTTTTTACGAGAACTAAAAACTGCATACCTGTAAACTTTTTCTACATCAATCCCCATTTTCAACTTTTCTTCTGTCCAGCGGGTTAATCCAGAGATTTGCTCTTTGCTGGGATTTTTCAAAAAGAGACTATCCGTATCCCCATATAAGACTTGAATACCAAGATTTTTTGCTCTATTTTGAATTTGAGTTATTGCATGTCTACCTATAGCCGCAGTAGCTTCTGCTACAGGTGGACAATAAAGATCAAAGCTATCTGATCCAAAAACACCATAACTAGCATTTAGTATTACTTTAAGTGCTCCCTGAGTTATACTATACCAATTTCTAAGGTCTGCAGGTAACTCTTTATCGTAAGATCTTGCTTTATACCATCTAACTCTTAAATCTCTAAGGGAACCAATTAAGAGACTTTCTAAACCACGTTTTCTTGTACAAACCCAATGTGATGTATTGGGTATCAGATTTGTTTTGCACTCAGGATGATAACAGCGAACTGATTGATATCCAAGATTCCATATTTTTATTATTGAGGGATATAGACTAGGAAAATCTAATACTGCGACATTAAAATGAATTCCTGGAACGGGCTCTACAACTATTGCGCCTTTGTATTTTTTACCTTTGATTGTGGCTTCGGTTGCGGTTCCGCCTTTCTCTTCCATTATTTCATCTTGTCGAGGAATTAGGTAGCCGCGTTTCCTATGTTGTTTGTACATCATACTCTTTATCCATGCTGAAACGCCCTGCCGAGTTACGTCTTCCAAACCAACATAGGAAATTCTTGCTAAAACAGTAATCAGCTTCATTACAAGTTCGTCTTCAAATTCGGTTAACCGAAGTGTGATGTCGGAATCTCGATAACAATAGGAAGCTAACTCTGTGTATGAAAGTTTAGAGACATGTGATTCTATTGGCTTCTTCGGCATATTCACAAGTGAATTCCCAATTTCGTTCAGAGTCTTCTCACGATATTTTTGACTGAAAGCGTATATCTGAATTGATCGGTTGAAAAAGAATTTGTAAAGGTCTATGTGAATACCTGACTTTGTTGTAGCGAAATCTCTCCCCAGTTCTATAGGAATATCTTCTTTTTTGAATCCAAGTTTCTGCGCACGATTACGTATATATTTGAGATCGAAATCGTCTCCGTTGAATGTTATGATAAACGGATAATCCGTCAGTAGCTTGAACGTTTCTCTAATCAGATCTTCCTCGGTTTCACAAAATTGCATTTTTACTTCATTAGGTATTTCTTCATTTCCATTTTCAACACCTTCTCTTTTGAGAAGCAGTATCTTTCCTATACCATCAGATCCTTTTGCGCCAACACAGATTATGGGATCATCTGCTACATTCGCATCAGGCATTCTTGTGGCTATTGGAGAAGAAACTTCAATGTCGAAACCTACACGTTTGAAATGAATAATTGGAGCTTCAAGCAATCTGATCCATTCAGCACTTAGAAGACGATATTCTTCTGATTCAATCCCTACTATATTCGCTAGATTATTAGCAATATTTTGTGGAATTGAGGTTTTGATCTTGTGAAGTTTTCCATCTCTTATATCATAAGGCATTCCAGGTTCAAGATCTCGATCATATAGATAATTTTCAACATATTTGATGTCTGCTTCCCATACTCGAATAATATCTCTAATTGTTCCTGATGGCCGTCCACCAATCGATAGTGGATCCTTAGCTACCACTAAACTCATTGAGACTTTTTGATCTTTCAAAGCATTATATTTTGTAATTGTATCAAAATGATCTAATCCTGAATGCTCGGTTAATGATGTATTTTCCTTCAGCGTAGCTATAGTTTGATCAGAAAGGCAGTAAGGTTTATGATCACTATCATCGTACCATATTTTGATTTTTTGATCTTTAACATCATATAATTTTAGAAACGCAGATTTTTTCTCTCCATCATAACATGACGCTAACAAAAAGTAAGATGGAGCTTTATTCACTTGCTGATTAATCGAAGTTGATGATTTGGCCTGTACAGGTTGAGATTCTGGGAAATACCTGTCAAGACTTTTATTCATTAATTTTTCTCCGTCCAAAGGAATTTTACTATTTTAGCACATGCTTTCTGCCTTATTTATCGCAGTCTTAGACATGTTATAAAAGCTTGTGCACGCTGATGAACACTGGAAATAAAATTTTAGGACAATTAGGAACTAGTCTTTACGTCTTTTTTTATGTGACGTGAAATATTTTTCATAGGCTTGAACGGTATATTTTTTTATATTGAAATATACTAGTTGATTTGTCGATTATCATGAGGCGCTTTCATAATCTAATGTTCTCATTTATTCTCATTGGTCTTATCGCTTCATGTTTAATCTTTCCAGCTCAAACACAAACAACAGAGATTGTAGTGGATCCACAATCTATTACTGCAATTCCATCTAACAATTTTTCTGTTAATATAGCGGTTCAAAATCTTCTCGTGCCATTGGAAGGATTCATAATAATCGTTACTTGGGATCCAGAGCTTATGAGTTTTGAGAGTGTGAAAGTTCATGTTGAAGATTTAGGATGGCAATATGTCGATCCCATAATTTTCGGAGAAGAAGAGCTAATTAATGATTTAGGAATTTACATCATAATAGCGTCGGATATTACTGAGGAAAACCCAATAATCAATGATGCTAACTTGTTTACCCTAACCTTCCATTGTGAAGGAGAAGGCCTTTCATCGATAAATTTACCTGCATCATGGAAAGCTGGACCTGGCATGTTTGAATGGATAAGACAATTATTAATAAATGCTGAAGAAGTTGAGCCTAGTGAAGCACCGTATGTTGTGGGTGACCCTATTGATCATGGGGTAGTTGAGGGAACTGTTTTCCAATATGGACCTGTAGCCGGCATTTATACGCCTGTGAACAAACTTGCGATAGTTGCACCCTACCTGG
>JAGLGJ010000155.1 GCA_023144075.1 Candidatus Bathyarchaeota archaeon
GTCGCCGTTATTTGTATAACACCTTCTTTATCCCTTAAGTTAACGAAAATTAGGTTTCCTAGATCGCGTATTTCTTGGACCCAACCAAACAAGATAACCTGAGAACCATCTAAATCAGGGGTCACCATATTCGTATAATGAGTTCTTCGCCAAGTCCCCAATAAATCACTGTTCATTATTGATCCCCGACTTTACATCTCATATTTTCATTTTAAGATGTGTATATTCTTTTTTTATGTAAATAGCATGATACTGGTTCTTTAGCATACCTTTGAACTCATCTTCAGCATCATTATTATATAATTCATCTCTTTTCAACATCAACCGTAATGCATTTATTTTTCATTCTAGTTTACCGTACCAAAAATAATAGGGGAAAATCGATAACGACCACTAAATCCTCCATCATATGTCAATACTATAGAGATAACTTAAAATCTCTCAGCATTTTACCGAGGGAGACATATTGGTAAAGACACAGCTAGACAACTTTTGTGTTAAAAGTGGTGTTCTTTGCGCAAGATGTGAAGAGAAGTTAAGAAAAGGGCAAATAACAGATCTAGAACTTAAAATTGTTAGAATTCTATTTGAATTGGAAAAACAGTTTCCAATATTACAAGATGTTTCCTTTGAACGTGCTGTCGAATCTGGGGATGTGCTCGCAATACTAGTAAGCAAACAAGATGTGGGCAAAATGCTTAGTTCTGGCGGGAAAATTGTTCGTGCAATTGGTAAAGAGACAAGAAAAAGAGTCAAGATCTTGGGATATGGCGGTGATTCTCGCCAACTCATTGAAGATCTATTCAGTCCAATTTCTATTCTCACCATAAACACAGTATGGCTACCCGATGATACTAGAGAGACCAAAGTCATTCTAAGCGGCAGAAAACCCAAACATGTACCGGTCGATTTCGAGACTGCCAAGAGGCTCGCTAAAGAGATAAGTGGCATGACTATCAGAGTTGAATTTGAAGGACGATAATATCAACAAAAATCTATTGAAATAGCTAGAAACAAAGCCCCCATCAAAATCTAAAAAACTAATCAACCCATATTAACATTAGAATAAATTATCAGAACGAGTTAAATGTCTGGTTCCCAGACAACATTTCAGAGGGACTATATATCTCAAATTAAACATTATTGTCTGGTGAAAAAATGAAACCAAAGGGCCGGCACTTCCTGTCATTGCAGGAGTTAGAATCAGATGAGATATTACAGATTTTGAAATATGCAATCGATTTGAAGAAAAGAAAAAAAACTCAGAAACTTCTCAAGACCAAAAGTTTGGCTATGATATTTCAGAAGCCCTCTACACGAACATCGATTATGGCCATGTGACCGTAACGATCGGAGAAGAGTGGCTTTTGAAGTGGCTATGCGCCAACTCGGCGGATTTGCACTCTATTTAAACTGGTCGGAGATCCAACTTGGTCGAGGTGAAACCCTTGCTGATACTGCTAAAACCCTAAGCAAGTATGTCGATGGGATTGTCGCAAGAGTTAAAATCCATCAGACTTTAGAAGAGCTTGCAAGCCACTCATCTGTACCAGTGATTAACGGTCTATCCGATCTAAATCATCCAGTTCAGATCTTAGCAGATCTCATGACAATTTTAGAGAATAAAAGAAAACTCAAGGGATTGAAATTAGCTTATGTCGGGGATGGTAATAATATCTGCAACTCACTTCTAATTGGCTGCTCAAAAGTTGGAGTAAACCTATCAATAGCGTGCCCTTCGGAATATGAACCAAACCTTGAGTTTCTGAAAAAAGCCAAAGTAAATGCTGAAGATAGCGGTTCAATCATTCAGATAACACGAACTCCAAAACTTGCTGTATCTGAAGCAGACATAATCTATACAGATGTTTTTGTTAGCATGGGACAAGAGGCTGAAAAGGAAAAAAGGTTTAGAAAATTCATACCATATTATCAGGTCAATTCTGAATTGTTGAACTTTGCAAAACACAAAGTTATCTTTATGCATCCACTACCCTGTCATAGGGACGAAGAAGTAACAGCTGATGTCATCGATGGTTCTAATTCTGTTGTATGGGACCAAGCGGAGAATAGACTGCATACAACAAAAAGCTTGTTAAATACATTTCTCTGATAACTAGATAGAGTGAAGAAGGTGCCTAGCTTCATTGTTGCAGCCAGAAATGATTTAGCTGGGATGAATATTGCTGACAAACTCATAAACAACTTTGGATTCAAATTCAAAGAAGAGAATAATGGAGTAAGGATTTTTGTAAAAAATCAAATTCACCTTTTAGAAACAGAGTCAGATATCCTTGAACTGAAAGAACTTGACAGATATCAACTAATTGAGACGATAATCTGTATATCACGACATAGTAGTCAGACAGGAAGAGCATCTTTAACGGTACACACTCCTGGCAACCTTGGTTCAACTGCAGATTTCGGAGGAAAACCTAGAACACTAGCAATTGCTGATCCTCAAAAACAAAAATTAGCTTTGCAGGAACTGAGAGAATCTACCGACAAGTTAGGACTCAAATTCTCTGTATCAATGGAGGCAACTCATCACGGCCCTACTAGATTCACTGTACCAGCCCTGTTTATAGAAATCGGAAGCAAAATTGAGAATTGGAAAAATTCTTTAGCTGGCGAAGCAGCAGCTTCAGCCGCCTGGAAAGCAGCAACTCAATCTGATAAATCCACATCTGCAGTAGGTTTTGGTGGCGGCCACTATTCACCAAAGCACACTGCTGAAATGCTCAACGGGCACTTTGCCCTAGGTCACATATTACCAGGTTATTTTTTTGAATACTATGACTCAGAAATAGTTGTCCAAGCATTTCAAAAAACTAAAGGGACTTGCGAAACGGCAATAATAGACTGGAAGGGATTAAAAGCCAGTAACAGAAAGATTTTGATATCAAAACTGGAAGAACTAGTAAAAGAGATAGAGAGGATTTAGCATAAGCTTCTGTACTTCAAATCATTAGTTCTACACATTTCTATAACAAACAAGTTTATCAGTCGCAGTTAATTTGTCTTCCTTTAAATTTAATTAAGATTCAACCCGAAATAGAATATGAGCATAATAAATCAGTAGGCATCAAATTTGAATATAGGTCAATTTATTGAATCCACAAGGCGGTTAATTCATGCAGCCTCCAAACCTTCTCGAGAAGAAGTTTGGCTATTACTTAGAGTTTCACTATTAGGAATCGCCATAATTGGAGGAATCGGCTTTATGGTAAGAATCCT
>JAGLGJ010000156.1 GCA_023144075.1 Candidatus Bathyarchaeota archaeon
TAACAACAATCAACCGCCAAACATTGACTATCCAATCTTGTAAGATTAATAATGGAACAAGCGATCAATTCTTTGAAGATAAATCCATGATAGGTAAGCCAACTATCCATTTTATTTCTACCAATTTGAAAGAAGCTTTAAATGTAAAGTATTTTTGGGGAAATGAAACTATAATATGTTCTATCAACCAAGGAACCATAAATCCTCATGACAACAACTCCTCGTTAATCACACTAAATTACTCCGGTCCAAAGATGGTAATCATGCAAACAGTCATAAGTTTTCCAAAGGAAGGTACAATTGATTGCGCATTTAATTATGATGAAAATACGGGACTATTGCTGTCTTATAAAGCGAATGAAACGGCAAAGCATAGTGAAGGGTCATGCTGTTGGGTTAAAACGGATATAATTGAAAATTATGAGGTGCGCTCGATATCGTTATGGACTCCACAAGAAGTTTCGAATCCAGAAATGGATGAACCTTTAGAATATGAATTTGATAATTTGCAAATAATTATGGTGGCAATTGGGATTTCTGCTATAATAATCGTCGGATATGTTCTTTTATATCGTAGAAGAACTGAGCATAAAACTCCTAAGTAATTTTACGAAACATCATGTTTTTTATAGGCTAAATCCATAACTAATTCAGACTTCTAATTTTAATTTGCAGACAGGTTTTCTTATCTCATTTTGAGTTAGTAGTGTTGCCGTATTTATGAGTGCGATATGGGTATATGCTTGAGGAAAATTACCTGTCTGTTCATAAGTTTCAGGTTTTATATGTTCTGAAAACAGTCCTAGATGATTAGAATACTTTAATGTTTTCTCAAATAGTTTTTTAGCTTTATCTTTTTCTCCGGTTAGAAATAGTGCGTCAGCGAGCCAGAAGTTACATGGAAGAAATCCGTTTTCAGGAATCCCAAAGTCATCTTGTGAACGATATCGATATACCAAACCATCTGTGACAAGATTTTTTGAGATATTCTCTACGGTCTTCTTGATTTTATGATCATTTGGCTCTAGGAAACCAAAATATGGCATTAGAAGTAAGCTAGCATCCATCTCTTTTGAACCGTAATATTGTGTGAATGCTTGAATTTGGTTATTCCATCCATTTTTTAGGATATCTTCTTGAATTTCTTTTCTGACCTTGATCCATCTGGAAACCACTTGTTCTTTGTGGAAAAGTTGTGCAATCTTTATTCCTCTGTCCAACGCTACCCAGGACATGAGCTTAGAAAAAGTGAAGTGTCTTTTTACATTCCTAAATTCCCATATGCTATTATCTGGGTCTCTCCAATTTGAAATTACATATTCTACTAGTCCCTCAATTATGTCCCATTGGTCGAATGTTAGTTCCTTGGTATAGTGATAATAGACGAAATAGAGATAAGCTGCTTGTAGGACTTCTCCTACAACATCTATCTGTGTTTGTGTGTAAGCACCATTCCCTATTCGAACTGGTTTTGAGTTCTTGTAGCCAGAGAGATGGGATAAAATCTTCTCTTCAAGATTTCTCTCACCTTCAACCCCATACATTATCTGTAGATCAAGGCTGCAAAGTAAACATATCTTGATAATCCATTTCATAAAACCTTCAGCTTCATCGAAATGGCAGAGTTTAGTGAAAGAATCAACAGCAAAAGATGCGTCTCTCAGCCATGCATAACGGTAGTCCCAGTTTCTATCTTTACCTACTATTTCTGGCAGTGATGTTGTGGCCGCTGCGACAATTGCTCCAGAATTCTTGTATGTTAATAACTCTAGGGTTAAGAATGATCTTATTACTGCTTCTTGATACTGATCTGGAACACTTATCTTGTGTAAAAGGTCAATCCAATAATTACAAGTTAAGTCAAAATATGTCCGTGCTTCCGCAAATGTTCTGATACTAACATTGTCGGAAAAGCTCATGCCAAAGAAAGTCGGTTCTCGAAGTACAAAATAACCTTTTTCTAAATCGTTAATTGAAAGATTAGTGCGTAGAGTTAATTTTTGTTTGTCATTTTTTGCAAGTATAGCCTCTTTCTCGAATATTATTCTAGTTTCATCTAGGGCATAGTTCAGTCGAGGTTCAAATTGAAATCTTAAGGAAGGATTTCCTCTGATCGGCTTTAAAATTCTTATTATCTGTTGAACTTTATTCAGTTTTCCATCTTTGATATAGCATGGAAAAAAATCATGAATTAGATATTCGAAGTCTTGTCCCGCGATCTTAGTTTCGATAACATTAGTGTTGCTAACATAAGTTTGATTAGTGCTATAGTTTTTTTCTAATGGAGGTAGGCAGAAAAATCCTCCTTTATTTTCATCAAGTAATTTCGCAAATACAGATGGTGAGTCAAAACGAGGAAAACAAAACCAATCTATGCTTCCTTGTTTTGAAATGAGAGACGCAGTATTATGATTACCAATTATCCCGTAGTCCATTATTATGGTTCAACGCCGGTAAATCATTAATTTCTTAGATTACGGATCAAGATAGTCTTTAAGCATTTACTGATATCAATACATTGAAATTCATTTCAATATTGACGTTTGAAGCTATTTTATATATAATTAATCTTCAATACAATGTTGCTAAACAATTGAAATCTGTCTGTTTTTAAACAAAGTCCACAATTTTGTTAGATAGTGGTTTTTTAGTGTGACAAAATACAAATTTTTTACAATAAACTTCGTAAATTGTTTCTAATACTTGGGATACTAGTTTGAAATTCATATATTCTGATCCTAAAGGTATCTTCGAAGAATATACGAAAAAGAATTGGGACGATCCTATTTGGCAAAATCTTAGGTTAGAGGTATACCAACTTCAATTAGAAGAACAAGATGACTACCTTTTAGCTATAGACCAGATTAAAGATAGAATCCAATTATTCCCTCACCAGATAAAAACAGCGTTGAAAGTTAAGAACAATATGAATTGCAGAGCTATTCTGGCAGATGGGGTTGGTTTAGGGAAAACTATTGAGGCAGGAATAATAATCAAAGAGTACCTCTGTAGAAATCTTGTAAAGAAAATATTAGTTTTGACGCCAGCTAGTTTAACTTTTCAATGGAAAGAGGAGTTAATTCACAAGTTTTCAGAAGAATTTGTTGTCGCTAATTCTCTTGATCCAAAATATAAAACATTAGACTTACATGATAAATTAATTGTTTCATTAGATTTGGCTAAACGGGGATTAAATAGTGAAAGATTGAAAGATATAAAATGGGATC
>JAGLGJ010000157.1 GCA_023144075.1 Candidatus Bathyarchaeota archaeon
AATTCCTTACCAATTTCTTTCTCTTGCAACACAATTGTTTCAAATATAATTTTAAGTTGCATGATAGTATCTGTAACTACAGTTTGATGACTGGTTTCCCCGGTTTCAATCTTATTCATTTGGGTCTCTAATTCTCTTGTAAAAGATACGTCAATAATCCTCGGACAATGCTCATTTAGAACTTTGATAACTTTAGTTGCTAATAGTGTTGGTCGAATTACTTCATCAACGATATATCCTCTCTTGTAGAGGGTGTCGATTATTCCCGCTCTAGTTGCTTTAGTACCTATTTCATTGTTATCCATTTCTTTAATTAAACTACTGGGATTAAATCTTGGAGGGGGAGTGGTGTAATGCTTTTGTGCAAAAATTTCTTTAACAACTACTTCTTTCCCTATTTCAACAGTCGGAATAATAGTTTCTGTTGGCTTAACATACGGATGATAGTACTTGAACCATCCTTGCTCAACAATCCTTGAACCATTAATGTAGAATTGATATTCTTTTTCTACAATGAAGCTTGCCCTTTTGTTAAGTCGTAATGCTGCCGATGCGAAAACTGCCATGAATCTTTTAATCACTAGATCCAGAAATTTTCTTGCTCGCGGTTCAATATTGGTTTTAGGCATTGCTCCCGTTGGATATATTGCGGGATGCGCCGGATCAAATTTTTTCCCTTCTATCGGTTTAAGTGTTGGGCCTGTAAGAAGTTCTGATGAGAGATTTTTGTATTCTGGATATCTTGTAATCCCATTGAATATTGTTCGGTAGCCAATAGAAGGTGGGAGTTTTTGACTTGATGTTCTCGGATAGGAGATAAGGGCTTGCAGATACAAGTTTTCAAGTATTCTTAGTGTTTGGCTGGGACTTGTATGGAAGTGTCTGTGGGCTTCTGTCTGGATTGTTGTTAGATCGAATGGGTACGGTGGTGAGACTTTCATTTTTGTTTCTTTGGAATCATTGATTTTCCCTGACTTACCCTTTACATTTTCAACTATATGATTAGCTTCGATTTCAGTTTCCAAGGTTTTTTTTGAATACTCTGCTTTTACCAGCGTGCCATTGACATCTACAGTAGCTTCTATAGTCCAATATGGTGTTGGCTTGAAATTATTTACCTCAATTTCTCTTTCTACAATAAAATTTAATGTTGGTCCTTGAACTCTACCTGTACTAATAGTCGTGTATCGTTGGCTGTGTTTTCTCGTGGACTCTGTAAGAGCTCTTGAAAGGTTAATTCCGTATAGCCAATCAATTTCGTGTCTGCACATTCCTGCTTTGACAATGTCATGGTCAAGATGAGAAGAGACGTTTAGATATGCGTTATTCAGATCTGTTTTTGTTAATGTGCTGTATTTCATTCTTCCAGCTTTTTCTTCAGCGTGGCAAGCATATTTTAAGATCATGTAGCCGATTATTGATCCTTCAATATCGAAATCGCAGGCATTGATAAAGTGATCAGCCTCTCTTCCTAGTTCTTCTATTGCTCTCAACCATTCCTGTTGACGTTCGTGACCTTTTTGAACTTCATGTATTGGTTTCCAGACATAATCCCATACAGGATATCTTCTTCTTGGAACTTCTTCTTTTGATCCTACTGTGTATAGATGCCCAAGTGCTGGACAAATTGTTAGAATATCATTTTGTTTTTCTATTTCATAATAAGTTAGACCATATCTCTTATGTGATGCTGGTCTGGACTCGGTTAAGGCTTCTGCTAACCTTCTTGCCGCATCAGGTTTTTCGCAAATAATTAGTGTCTTCGCCAGACATTTCACCTTTTAATAATGGTGTCTAAGATTTGATCTCAAACATATTCTGATTATTTATTGAAGCAAAATTTTAGTTCTAAAAAAATCGTTGTATTGCTACACCGATGTTAGTGTCATCGCCTCTGTATTCGTCTTCTTGATTTACGCCCAATTAGTATGGCGGTACATGCTATTATGAGAAAAGAGATAAAATTGGAGAAGAAAAATTTCATTATGGGGGTTAGTCCCATTAGGCTTGAAAAAGATTCATAGAATCCCGTTATTGCTGTTTTTAGGGCGGGTATTGAAGATTGGATTGAAAATGAAATTCCGAGCATCCAGTTGGAGCCAAGAACATATGGAAGAAATAGTAGACCAGTCAACATGCATAAAAGAATGAATGCTGTTTCAAGCATTTTTACTGGTAAGATCATTATTGGAATATTTGTACCAGGTTTGGCAAGGATAGTGGCTCTCTTTTCCGTCAAATACATCCAAGAAGACAGCATTACTGCAACGAAGCCGATCAATGGGAAGTATAGATAAGGAATTGCGAGACCATCAATTATGAAAAGTTTGAACTCCAGACCTCTATTAACCAAATATTGTAACAGGAATAGCTGGATTAGAATTGTTGAAGCTATTAAAAGCAAAATTGAGAATAATGATGAAGCGGATGTCCACTCGAAAATTATTCGTCTTGGAACCTTGCTCAATAGCTGAATATCCCCAACATATTTTGACGTTTATTCTTAGTTCTTTTCCCATTGAGCTCAGACGTGACAATTAAGCCTATTGATGATATGTAGAATCCCGTTAAGGCATAGTTTGGAGGTTGAAATCTAAATGTTAAATCTTAGACTTGTACATAGTGTCATAACGGTAAATATTATGCGTCTCAGATGTCACATGTCATATGCATTATTGCTCTTCACCATCATTGTAGGAAACATCTATCCTGCAAACGCTTCAGGAGAAGTATTGATTCTCGATAATCATTCATCATACATATCTTCGAGTGGCGCCTTGCATGTCGTGGGAGAGGTCAACAACACTGGTGAAACAAACGTTAAAGATATCATCATCAGTGTAACTTACTTGGATATAGATGATCAGGCCATAGCCTCTGGCTCTTCTTCTGTGTTACAGGACATATTGCTTCCTGGAATGAAAGCTCCTTTTGACGCGGTTCTCACCGGATCTTCTGCTGTGCAACAAGTCGATCGCTATGAACTCGAGGTGTCTTTTTCTGAAACAAATATGGTATTAAACCGAACTCTTGTGATCCAATCACACAACTTTACTTCAACCATCACTGGGGCATTTCATATTGTTGGTGAGGTGAAGAACAGTGGAACTGAAATTTCGACTGCAACGAATGCTATCGCAACTTGTTATAATTCTTCTGGAACGGTTGTAGCGGCCAAACAGTCCGGACTATTCAATCTAAATCCAGGAGA
>JAGLGJ010000158.1 GCA_023144075.1 Candidatus Bathyarchaeota archaeon
TGTTCTATATCTTCTGTTGCTAAATCTTCTATCTGAGAAGATTGGATTTTTAAATCCAATTCTGTATGTGCTCGTCCTCCAAGATCCATAGCTGCTCTTGCAAGAGACTCATCCATAGGAACATGTGCTGTACCAAATCTTGTAATTCCTCGTTTATCTCCCAGAGCATTATTTAACGCCTCTCCGATTGTAAGCGCTACATCTTCCGATAAATGGTGTTTCAAGTCACCCGTTGCATGTACTTCAAGATCAATGAGGGAATGTTTCGAAATCGTTGTTAGCATGTGATTCAAAAATCTGTTTCCAGTTTCTATATTTGATCTACCTTTACCATCTAAATCAAGTTTGACCGAAATTTTAACTTCGGCTGTTTCCCTAATTGCTTTTGCCTTTCTCAATTTTAATACTGCCTGATTTTATCAAAGATTGTTACTATTGAATTGACATCTTTAACTATTGCCTCGGCTCCAAGTTTCATGTATCTTTTGTTAAGTTCAATTTTGGATGCTGAAGAGGATAGTGTACCAATGAACATCAGATTTTTCTTACCGAGCTCTTTTGCATTTTTAATCATTAATGCGTCAGATATTGTATCGCCAATATAGGCTACAATATGATTTTCAGTAATAATTTTTTCGAGGAGACTTACAAAAGCTCTAGCGTCTGGTTTACCCGCAAATTGAATTGAGTTAGATTGGCTCCAATCCTTTATTCTATCATTAAAAATTAATGTCTCTCGATCGAAATACTCCATTAGACCAAGCTTTTTTAAAATGTATAATCCCTCTTTTCTTGGTCTTTCAGAATATATTCCCATGGGACCAAAAGTCTCTTTGAGCTTTGCAAGTGTTTCTAAAGAAGGAATAGTAGTTTCCTTTTGAATTAATCCATCCGGGAAGTTGAATTTTGGCTTTCTATTAGAGAATTTATAGAATAGATCACTGCCAAGATAAATTTCGTTAAAAAGTCTTCTCAGCAAGTCTGATTTTTCTATATCATATGGACAAAGTCTTCTTATGATTTCAAGTTGCTCTTTTCCGATATTAAAGAGGAGATCTATCCCTTTCAATACAGACAATTCTGGATTTTGATGGAAAACATTAGTGAAATTAACAATTCCAAACTTTGGGTCATTTTTTATTTTTAATAAATATTGAATCTCTACTTCTTTTCGAAGATATGTTTCTCCATAACTTTTAATTTTCTTTAAAAAATTATCAAGTTCTAATGGTAATTTTCCATCTAATTCGAAAAGAATTTTCTGAAATATTTTTGTGTCTTTAAATTGTGATGTTATTAAACTGAGATAATATGCTATGAAAGCATGTGTTAGTTTCCAATCATTATTGAAAGCACCTGTATCCTTTAACTTTTGAATATCGTCTTGATTCACAAGCTCTTTTTCTTTTCCTTGAAGACCAAGTAGATTTAAGAAATAAAAATCAACTGAGTGAATTATTGTCTGCCTATAGGATTCTTTATCGTTTACTAATACTCCATCGCAATCAAAAATTAGTTTTTCAACTTTTGATAAATGTGAAGTTATGCTATCACTTCGCAAGGCGATGTTATCGCCAAATTCCTCATAAGGGGATTCATTCATCAAGATAGGATACGCCTTAGTTCTCTAAGAAATCTCTTATTTGAGGCGCGAGTACCTACGGTAACCCTCAAGCAGTTTTGTAGCATAGGAATTTTGCCTCTGTCTTTTATTAGTAGACCTTTTCGTCTAAGTTCATTTTGGATTTGGGATGAGGATTTTCCTTTAATGATTTTAAAGAGTATAAAATTAGCATCGGATGGAAAAACAGTTACCCCATCAATACTCTTAAGCTCCTGTATTAGCCAGTTCCTTTCTTTAATGACAGCTTTGAATCTTTTCTGAAAATAAGCATGATTTTTTAATGCCTCAACAACCAGATGTTGGGTTAAGGTACCTACATTGAACGGATGAACTGTCTTCTTTATGGTATCTACTAATCCACTTTCTCCTATCAAGTATCCAATTCTGATTCCTGCCAGTCCATATGCCTTTGAAAATGTTCTCAAGACGATGAGACTGTCATATTTGTTAGTCAGTTCTAACATGGAATATTTTGCAAAGTCAACATAGGTCTCATCAACTACAACTATCGAATTACATTTCTCAATAACCTTGATGATGTCCTTTTTCTCGAATTGATTTCCCGTGGGACTATTTGGAGAACATATGAAAATTAGTTTTGCATCTTTCGAATTTCTTATAAGAGTTTCAATGTCGAGACTAAAATCAGTATTGAGCATAACCTCAATTTTCTGGCCTTGACAAAGTTGGGTGTAATATGTATACATAAAGAAAGTCGGCTCAGCCACTAGTACTCCTGAGTCTTTATCCACAAAAGTTCTAACTAATCTATCTAAAACATCATCAAGACCGTTTCCTACTAACACCTTTAGTGGATCAATTTTATGAAATTTGGATATTGCATCTACTGCCAACCTTGCATGAGGTTCTGGATAGTCTCTGGGATCAACTTTTGCTACAACAGTTTCTAACATCTGAGTTAGTTTGGGCTTTTCAATTAAGGGATTTTCATTCAAACTCATCCTTACAAGGTTTGGAATTGCCTCAGAAGGGAAATCAGTATCCAATCTATACGGAGATATTTCCAATAAATCTCTGCGCACATGTTTTGTATATGACATCTCAAACGCCTCTTACTTCTATTGATTTCGAGTGAAACGATAATTTTTCAATATCAGCAAATGTTCTGGTTGTTTCCGCCAATTTTTTCAAACCTTTGCTGGAACAATTTACATAACTGATTGTCTTAAGGAAGTCTCTAACTGAAAGCCCTGAGTAAGTCTTAGCGTAACCTCCAGTAGGAAGCACATGGTTAGTTCCTACCGAATAATCACCAATAGCAACTGGGGAATATCTTCCTAGAAATATTGCGCCTGCGTTTCTGATTTTCTTTAGAAGAGATGAACTTTTTTTAGTCATTATCGATAGGTGTTCAGGTGCAATACGATTTGACAGTTTAATTGCTTCTTCCATTTCATTCACTATAATTATTAGGCCACGCCTTTTCAAAGCGATTTTTACCGTGGATTCTTCAGGCATGTTTTCAGTAATCGTGCCTATTATTCTTCTCACTTCATCAGCGATTTTTTTAGAATCAGTAATTAAAATACATGTAGCATTTTCATCATGTTCTGCCTGTGCTAA
>JAGLGJ010000159.1 GCA_023144075.1 Candidatus Bathyarchaeota archaeon
CAACATGTGATATGAACATCCTTCTACAACAGTATCTTGAAATTCCCAGCTCATCCAATATTTCTTTTGGGTACTCTCCAGCCTTGACTCGATTTGAATATTCCTCCCACCTATCAGCAATTACATTGCCGCACGTGAAACATCTAACTGGTATTATCACGATATTTCATCTGAACATTTTTGTTTTAGTAAGAGTCTTGATTGAGCCTAGCGATATGATTTTTGTTTTCTAGTGCGCGCGCTAGGGCCCCCAAACTTTTTTGATTCTGCACGTCTAGGGTCACCTGCTAACATAGCTCTATCTTGATTTCTTAACGCACGTTTCAGCTGCGCGCTCTTCGTCCATCTAATTAGGCCTCGTGCGATCGCTATTCTAGCGGCCTCTGCTTGACTTATAACGCCGCCTCCTTGAGCTTTTATTTTGATATCAATATTTTTTGCCTTCTCTCCTGCCACAAGTAGAGGTTCCATAAGCTTCATTCTGGCAGTCTCTGGGTTAACTAGATTTAATGGATAATTATTGAAAGTGATTTTTCCAGCACCACTCCTTAATACAGCCTTTGCTATAGCAGTTTTTCTTTTTCCGCTTATGATCATAACTTTTTTCTTTTCACTCAATTTATACTCCTCCTATTTCTCTCGAAAGATCCTCTAATAGTATATAGCGACATTTTAGTTTCGACGCATCGGCTGTAGAAATTCTTTGATATTGTTTATCAGAATATTCTTCAGGGATATCGCTATAGATTTTCACTCTCTTATAGGCGTTCTTTCCTTTGGGAATCTTATGGGGCAACATACCTCTCAGTGCACGTTTCGCATAAGTCTCTGGTCTGCGAAAATGTTTTGGACCTTTGTCTTGAGATGCTAGCGTCCGAGTCGTTAATTTCACCTTAGCGCGCGCTATGGTATCCTTTTTATGTCCAGATATTACAGCCTTAGAAATGTTTAGTATTATTACTTCTTGGCCCTCCAAAGCCTGTTTCGCAGCATAACTAAGAATTCGACCAAATATTAAATTAGAAGCATCTATGATTACTGATTTATTGTTCGTGATTCTGTCACCTCATTAATTTTATTTTGGTACCTTTAGGATTCGTTTTTAACAAATCATCGATTGTCAGACATTTGCCGCCTGCATTCAATATCTTATCCTTTGCTTCTTTGGAAAAAGAAGCAGCCGCAACTGTTATTTTATGTTCAATTATTCCAGTTCCCAATACTTTACCTGGAACAGCAACGGTTT
Organism: Candidatus Bathyarchaeota archaeon; assembly: GCA_023144075.1. GTDB lineage: Archaea > Thermoproteota > Bathyarchaeia > 40CM-2-53-6 > RBG-13-38-9 > RBG-13-38-9. The sequence goes on from JAGLGJ010000159.1 coordinate 1,247, forward strand.
CCCCTTCTTTTGTGTATCTTGCTATTCTTCCCACGTTTACTTCTGCCATATTCTTCCTAGTTTTTCTAAGGGCTTTAGATAGAGCCAACCATATTGGCGCCTGCTCTTTCCTTGACGTCTTGTGAAGAGACTTTTCTAGCTCTATTAATTCCGGATTAGTTTTATTAGCCGTAATCTACTCACTCCAAATTCTTAACTAAACTTGATAGTTCAGATGCTTTTTCCCCAATTTGAATTGCAGCTTGCTCCACTATCTTAGTGATGGGTAATGCACCATTAGATTCGATGTTGAAGATGAAGTCTTTTTCGCTCCACTCGACCTTTATTGGACATGATTTCTTTGGACAATTCTTTATACACTGTGTACAGAGAGTACATTCTTCTATATCTTTGACCACTAGTCGGTTATCTTTTATTTCGAGTATACATTTCGGACAGAACTTTACACATTTACCACAACTATCGCATTTCTTCATATCAATAGAAATTTTTGGCAGATATTTGTATGTGCAAACAGAAACAGGTTGCCATTTTGCATGTTCCTGTCCACGTCCCAACCTCGCATAAGCTTCTAATTTTAATTTCTGTCCAGAAGCCAACTTCACGATTGGAATTTTCTTGTTGACTGGAGCTACAATGGGATTGTCAGGTGTTAGATCACCTGAATAAACAACAATCGTGTCATCTTTAGCCTCAATTTCCATTGTGAAGGAAGCTCTACATCTGTTGCATCCTAGTTCACTATTGCAGTCACATTTCTCTGGAAGAATATAAGAATCAAGATCCGTAGTTAGAGGGATAAGCCCCAATCTATGTGCTAAGAATTCATCGAAAAGGGCCGAAGTATTCTCGATCATTATCACATCCTCGATAGCCATTGTTGGAACTTCTGCAATCATAATCCGTCTCATAGCATTTGCAAAAGCAGGTGTTACTCCGCTCAGAATGAATCTTATAGCATTATCCTGCTGTTTTATGGACGATAATTCCAAGAATAATGACCTCTATGAATGCCTACAATGAATGTTCTAATATTCAATATTTGTTTGAACTCCTTCTCCTACCCATTGTAATAAGATTGATTCAGGTTTATACCAATTCGGAGTAGCGTATAGATATAAACCCTCTTTATATGTTTATTTGGACAGTAAAAATACGGACCCAGTTCATTGTAGATAGAACGTTAATTCTTTATCTTTTTTGACGTTTATGATACTATGATGTAAATTGGTAGATGAAAACAAGATATGCAAGAGTTCAATTAAGTTAACACTAGAAGGCGCAAAAATAATTCTGATAGCATCTGAAGCCAAGGCAAAAGAGATAGGGGTCCCTATGAGTATCGCTATCGTTGACGATGGATGTAACTTAATCGCATTCGAAAGGATGGATGGTGCAAAGATAACAAGCATTGATATAGCCATAAATAAGGCATTTACAGCAGCCGGGAGCAGAAAGGGTACCCATGAGTATGCTGAAGTAGCATCTCCAGGAAAACCCGCTTTTGGGATACATGTCAGTAATCAGGGGAGGTTTACTATTTTTGGTGGCGGTTTACCGATATTAATCAAAGGGGAAGTTGTAGGGGGAGTCGGCTGTAGTTCCGGAACTGCTGAACAAGACAGGGAAGTTGCACAGGCAGGCCTAGCCACCCTTTCATCTAAATGATGTGAATTATACAAAAGTTAAGAAAGAGGTTAGAGTAAATCCTATCTAGTATAAGTTTACAGTGACTGAGTTGCAGCGTGGGATTTGATATTTCTTGCTCGATGAGCCTCTATAGTCGTAACTATCAAAAGGTAAATGACTATCCATATAGTGAATAGAACCTCTCCTATTGATTCATGAAACATTCGCAGATTTACATCAATGAATGCTCCATAATATATTA
>JAGLGJ010000016.1 GCA_023144075.1 Candidatus Bathyarchaeota archaeon
CATAGGAAACACCAATCTCAGCTAATATAATCCTGAACAGAAGAAATAATGAGGGATTGAAAAACCAACCAGAGAAATATCGATATAAACCGAGAAAAACATTAACACCAGAACTTAAGATGAAAGGCACATAAAGGGAAAGCGATAAAACAATGAGTATAATCAAATGCTGTATTATAATTGTTGATTTACTCTTTGTCTTGAGATATTTTAGATAGATTGGAAGAAGTAGAATTGGGAAGACCTTTGACCATATTGCAAAAGTAAATGATAGAGTTGAATAGAACAAGCGTTTTTTTGAAAGCAAAACTAGACTGACCAATATGAAAAATATTGGGAGCGGTTCCATGTGGCCGCTTGAAGAAACTTCAACTATCATAAGTGGAGACCAGGAATAAAGGATCACTCCACCCAAATACCTTCTAGCCACCATATTATGCAAAAGATATGCCAAAAGAATACAGTTTATCATATCCAGTACCGAGAATGAGACTTTCAAACCAAACAGACTTTCTGAAATAATGCTCAAAAACAGAAATGTTATTTGTGCAAATGGAGGGTAAGGCGAGATCTCGTCTTTGTGATCATACGCTTCAAAATATGGGACATTTTTCAGCCAATCCAGTTCAGCTGAGTATGGTTCGTGAGCATAAGGATCAACACCATATTTCAAAAGCCTCCCATCCCACGCAAATCTCGATACATCAGTACTCAAAGTTGATTCAGTGAATATCATCACCGATCGGAAAATCATAGAGAAAATCAGTATCGTTATAACAAGTCTATTAATTTCTTTTCTGCTTAAAGAGATCTTATTCGTTCTAAAAATTATCAAGCAAATGGCTAAATAAATTAAGAAGATGACTAAGAACAATATTGTATAAATTAGAATATTTTCTTTGAAATTTCCTAGGAAAAAGAGCTTTAGATATATTAGGAGTTGAAAAAGTCCACTCCCAACAATAAGTCCAAGGATTCCCTTATGATTCGATAAGAGATCTGTTACAACATTCTTCCTTTGCACAAAAACGAGATAATCGGCTTTCTATTTAACTATAATCAAATTTATAATTGCACGGTATTAGAGAGTTATACAATTACCTATTTCCAAACAGACAAGCTTATATAACAATGTTATAATAAAATCATTCGTTAAATTGGTGAAAATTCATTTGAAAAAAACACCGCATGCCAAGAAAGGATTGAGAGCAGCCTTATTCATGATAATCGTCCTCACAATTTTAGCTTGGATCGGTCAAGGCATAAACACAGCCTCAGCTGCTGAACCGGTTCCCGTAACAGGAACATGGAACGGGATCATCGGCGGGACTACTCCAGTCCAAAAATCATCATTAACAATAAAATTCGATGGTGTTGTGAGCGGAACATTTGATGGAGATACTTCAAGCGGAAATTGGAAAGGCGAATTTAATACAGATTACACAGTTTCACCAGTAGGAATCGAAGAAGAAGACACAGGAACCGTAATGGGCGGCTATATTCTTACGATAGATGATTCTGGAACAATATCTGGGGAAGGCGTTGCTGAAATTTCAGGCGCCCTCACTGGCACCATGACATTCGACATTAAGGGACAGAAATCCGAATCGGGCGAGATAACTGGAACATGGAATGGCATCCTAACTTCAGAGACATTAAATTATGGCGGAACTCCAGTCGCGATCGACGCAAAATTCGATGCTTCCGGTGAATTTAGTGGAAAAACACAAGCAATCGAGACCCCATCACCAACTACAACAACACCAAGCCCCACTACAACTACACCCACAACTACTCCAACCACAACAGCTAGTTCAACTCCAACTGCAACCTCGATATCTGAGCCACAACCTAACGATCAATATCTAACATATGCCATCATCGGAGTCATCGCCATCATTATTGTCGTAGGTTTTTACATCTTTAGAATTAGACGAGCAAGCTGAAGAAATAAAACGCATTCAAAACATCGTACTATGAAAAGACCTATGAACCAATATCGATTATACTATTTTATTTCAACATATTTACTCTGGAAAGGATTATTTAAAGGAAGTAACCAGAAAATACTCATTCTGAATAAAGAGAGATATTGAATCTTTAAACCTCTGTAGAAGATCTAACATGAATACTACAAATGCTCTCATCATACTACTTCTTACGACGACATTCTTAGGAACCAACATCATACCCAGACCAAACATGGATACCATCGGGCAGCCTATACAATTGAATTTTGCAGAAGGGCGATGGAAAGGGGACATGTTAGGCGAAGGCACCGTCATGAACGAATACGATGTAACCATTAATGCAACTATAACTGGAACTTTAGAAGGCACTCCTCAATTCGGTACTTGGAATGGAAAATACCAAGCTACTTACAAATGGGATAGTCACATGGAAAATGATATCGGCTTTCTTAAAGGAAACTATAGTTGGAACATGGATGATTCAGGAAGAGTAACAGGGACAGTAGTATCCAAAGTTAGTGGATTATTGGTTGGAGACTGGGAGCTTCAACTTGATGGAACTGTCAGAGAAACAGGAATTATTGAGGGAACATGGACTGGAAAATTTACTCCCACATATTTCTCGTATGGACGCGTCACACCTGTCCCTACGACATTGAGACTTCAGGGCTCCGGAGACTTTGAAGCAAAATTACAAGAAAAAATTATTACAACAACTACACAGACAACATCTGAAACAACTCCCCCTGCGCAATCTCCGATAACAACCATACAACCTCCACCTTCAGATGAAACAATTAATAATGAAGGCCAAATACTTGTAACCATACTCCAAGCAGCATCAATAATCGCGATTGTCGTAATTGTAATTTTAATAGCTGCAAAAGCTCTGAGAAGTGACCATTGAAAGTTCGAGATATTCTTTAATGATTCTCCAATTCTTAAATCATAAGTAAAATCATTTTCAAATACTGTTTCATTTACCAAACATAATATTGAACTGATTGAACTCACATCTTTAGAAAAAGTTAGATGCTTCATGCGCATCTTAAAAATTTCAATCTTCAAGATTACAAGTTAAAATAGACAACCATTATTCTTCCCTTTCATAGATTTAAAAAACATTAAGAAACATTCATGACACACATGATTCACAAAAATGATAAGAAAATGCTGCGAAACTCATTAAACAATTTCGCGAAATTGAGTTTTATTACAAAAAAATTTGAACACCATTAGTTTTATAACATTGGTAACTCCAATGCTCAGATAGAGGAGTATCAGATTTGGCAGAAATGTATTGTGTTAAATGTAGAAAGAAAGTTACTGTCGATGATAGCGCCGTCAAAAGAGAGAAAACAGTAAAAGGTAGACCTATTTTGAAAGCCATCTGCCCAGAATGCGGCACGAAAATGACAAAGTTCACTAAATGAAAACTCGAAAACTCAGATAATCAATATTCCTGCTCGGATTTGAAAACAAATTCGAGCAAAGACCCCTAGCTTTCAAAATTCTTTTAGTATAAAATCTATTGAGTAATAGATCTTACGGCCATATAGTTAGACATCGTTCGATGGAGAAATTATCATCGAAAGATAATTATGAAGTAAAAAGAAAATATTAGCAATTTAGAGCAGACCCGTTGGTATGAGGGCATATCAACAACAGATTGAGTCAGATGCGGCCTGACCTGTAGATTCTGTTGAGTGAAAAATAAAATTCTCTACAAATCAGAAGAGGCCGGTTCTTTCTATAGTCCAAAAGAAATTAAAATCAATAGTCACTAGCAAAGGCCATAATCAAACTAGAGTAAGTTGTGGAGAACCGAACATCTCAAGATCTCATCTTATTCAACTTCTGCAACATCTAAAATTACTGCACCCTTTGCATTTTATTCTTGAGACATAGAATTTAATCGACGACTCTCTTGGCTTTGCCAGAGAGTTATTTCAATTCGATTTTCCTCAAATTCGATTATATTTGAAAGGAGGTAATAGATCTGAATTTGAAAGACTTGTGCATCAGCATCCGGATTTGTTATTCAGCTAGAAGCACTTAGAAACCTAGTTAGCGAAGAAGTGAGTTGCCATCCAACTGTTATGAGATCTATTTCTTCTAAAGAAAGTTTTCTTGACTTAGAAAAACTTGACAAACATTCATCTGAGACTCGCTAATGAACTTGAGGTAGAAGAAAGGGCATGGTATCCTAAAGTTATGAAAAGCATAGAACGTTTCAGATTGAGCCCTAATATCTCAAATGAAGCTGATAGGATTCCAGACTACTTTGTTTAGAACTTTCTAAAAACAGCCCCTTTATCAGCTGAACTGACCATTTGTACGTATCTTGAAAGGTAACCCTTTTTGATCTTAAGTTCAGGGGGCTTCCAAGAGTTCAATCTCTCTTGAAGTTCATCCTTTCGTATTTCGATGTCAAGTTGTCTCAAATCAGCGTCCATAAATATTGGATCGCCATTCTTCACTACTGCTATGGGACCACCTTCAACCGCTTCAGGCGATACATGTCCTATACATGGACCCCTTGTAGCTCCTGAAAATCTACCATCTGTTGCAAGAGCAACGGATTCATCCATACCCATTCCCATGAGCATTGCAGTTGCCATCAGCATCTCTCTCATACCAGGTCCACCTTTTGGTCCTTCATATCGAATAATTATGAAATCTCCGTCATCGATCTTTCGCGCCTTTAGGGCTGCGATGACTTCTTCTTCACTGTTAAAGACTTTTGCAGAACCTCTAAATTTGCGCATCTTGTCTGTTACGGCGGCAATCTTCAGAACAGCTCCATTTGGAGCTAGGCTTCCACGGAGTATTGCTAAACCGCCTTCTTTATGAATGAAGTTTGTTCTAGGTCTAATGATTTCATCATCGTAGACGTTGACCTCTTCCACAATTTGCTCGATGGTTTTACCACTTATCGTTTGAAGATCTGAATGTAATAAATCGCCTAACTGTTTCATGAGTGCGGGAATCCCTCCAGCGTTATGCAAATCTGTTATCTTGTATACTCCTCCCGGTGACATATTGCAAAGATGTGGGGTTTTCTTACTAATCTCATCAAAGAGTTCTAGAGAGAGATCATAATTCAATTCATTAGCTATCGCTTTCAAATGTAGGATTGTATTTGTTGAACCCCCCAAAGCCATATCCACAGTAATTGCGTTCTCGAAAGCTTTTTCATTCATTATATGACTGGGTCGTACATCTTGTTCTATCAATTTCATTATTCGTCTTCCGATTTCTGTACAGAGTCTGATTTTAGCCGCATCAACTGCCGGTGTCGTTCCCATATAGGGCAGAGTCATTCCCAATGCTTCCATCAATGCTTGTGTTGTTGTTGCAGTGTATAATCCTCCACAAGCACCTGCACCGGGTAGAGTTATCTCTTCTAGATATGCTGCCTCTTCAGGAGTAATTTTCTTCGACTCAAGTAAACCAGGAACCTCAAAGAGTTGCCCAATCGTAATCTTTTGATCTTTATAATATCCCCATGTTGGGCATGCCGGGTACATTGCTCCTCCAGGCACCATAATTGCTGGAATATCAAGTCTGGCAGCGGCCATCAGCATTCCAGGATTTATTTTGTCACATGTTGTCAGACAGACCATCGCATCAAATTGATGTCCTTGAATCATTATCTCAATGGAATCTGCTATTAATTCCCTACTTGGAAGGGACATTCTAAGACCTTCATGGCCTTGAGCTATTCCATCACATAGTGCTATCGTATTGAATTCTATTGGAGTTCCTTGAGCTGCCAGGATGCCCCGTTTTACGTGTTCACTTAGTGCTTTAAGATGTATATGACCTGGAACAAGTTCATTCCAAGAATTCACTACTGCAACAAGAGGTTTACTTAGATCTTCGTCAGTGAATCCCGCACATTTGAATAAAGCCCGATGAACATACCTATCAGTTCCTTCGATAACCTCTCTGCTTCTGAGTTTTTTTAATGATGACAGTGTCAATAACCTCGAGATGGATATCCTTCGTAAGGCTCCTAGGAATAATTTTAAACTTTTCTAAAGGATAGTCTTGGGAAGATATATTTGATGTGATTCAATAAGAATTAGAGGTTTTTTCTATGAAAACCAGAGTGCGTGTTTACATCAGTGGCATGGTTCAAGGGGTTTTTTTCAGACATGAAATTAAAAAAAGAGCATTGAGACATGGAATTTCTGGCTGGGTTAGAAATCTGGAAGATGGCCGTGTTGAAGCTTTATTCGAAGGGGAAACTGAGGCAATTGAAAAAATACTGAATTTCTGTAGGAAGGGCCCTCTTGGAGCCGATGTGCAGAACTTTGATGTTAACACTGAGACATGGAAGGGAGAATTCCAAGATTTCACCGTTAAATATTAAGAGAAAACATTCTTTGTTTTAGTCAATCAAAATGAAACACGCGCACGTTCATGACAGAGGCTGCCTGATGCTGACCGGAAATATTTAAGTCCCTTCTCCTAAGCTTCAATAACGCTCCATACGTAATGCTCCGGTGGTGTAGCCCGGTTAACAATACCGGCCGAAAGCATAGCGGCCTTATTCGCAATTGTGCGAAGGCCAATCGAGTCGCTGATCGCGGGTTCAAATCCCGCCCGGAGCACCAAACGTTTTATCCAAAAAATATTTTTTCATGAAAAGGTTCAAACTGAGATTAATCTTACGCGCTCTATGTCACAAGAGATCTATTCAATAAATCCATAAATCTATCAATATTGTCTGGACTGACAAGATACTTTGTATTTTTAACATTCTCTACAAGTACTAAATTATTCCTGTTTGTAGCGTACACCCGAACTGTGCCAATCCCTTTGAAAACAAATATTCCGAAATATCCGTAAAGTCCCCCGCTTGCCCAAAGTCTGCCGCCCCACCATGTCCATTTCCAAATTTTGGGTTCGTTAGAGACGATAATTTCTAAATCACCGATTATTCTTTTTACTATTATCGTATTTTTCTCAAGCATGTAGCCTCTTGGAGCCCATAAGAAAGGCACTAACAGAATTGCCACATTAAGAATAATGATCCCAAATCTTAGGATTGTAGGTAAATCAGGTATAAATGTAAAAAGAATCGTGAGAGAGATTACTAAACTCAATACGGCAGAGGTAATTATCTTTACTAGGTTGTCCCAAACTGTAGAAAAAAACTCCTGTTCACTCATTCATAATCGCCATAACAGATTAGTAGGTCATTACATTACAACAGAGGACTCTCTTCAAGAAGTTTCCTAATTTTCCTTAATTCGCCAATCATTTTATACCCGGTATCTTCAATCGTGACAGGTTCTGAATCAGCTTCAATGGCCATGGGCCTTAAACTTTTGACTCTGGATGAGATGAAATCCTTGATTTCTTAATAGTTCTTAATACCTACTATTATTGCTTCGGCTTCTTTGGCATTTCCACCGCTTCCTCCACCTGAGAAACCAGCTGTTTGAATAGAAATTTTTCCAAGTGCGAAACGTCTAAATAGCGGCCCCTGAACTACATCAATATTTGCTACTCTGTTATAGGGCACTATGCTCTTTCGCTTCCACCAAACACCCTTCTCAATGACTATATCATTTTCAGAGAGTGAATACGATTTTGAAGAATAGAATTTTGGGATCTAAAAAGCAGTGTAAAGAACAATCAGAATAAACGTTATGAAGATTAGAGAGAGGATAATCAATGTAAAAATTGGGTTTAAAAATAAATAAATTAAGATACTTACAGGAACAATCCAAGAGAGACAAAGAGCAATCAACTCTATCGCTAAATATGAATAGTAGAGTTTTTTGAAATCTGGATGCGGTTTGAAAACCGCTCTGCCATAATATATGCCTCAAAACTCACTGCAACATACAATATTGTACATCTTTTACCCACAGGATTGTCATGACATTTTTGTTAATTTAAACGTTAATATGATTCCATAATGGAGCCCCAAATGCATTTTCCATAATAATTTTTTTTCGCGCCCGCTACCAACCCACAGTAGAATAACTAAAAAGCATCACTTTAAGGCGATCTAAACTGATGATTAAAGGTTAAAAAGCGAGGCAATCTAGTATGAAATGATCTTGTTGAAAAGCTTACGCGTACTAAGAAGAGAATTATTACACGACGGACGTGGTAGACCCACTGGCCAACGACAGTCTATGCCTGAAATGACACGTCTATGGTATTTGATCTGGATTTCAAAAAAATATAACCTTGAAACACACAAATTTTTCGAAGCCTTTCTTGATGCATGGGCACATGAGAAATCATCCTGTAAAGACATGTCTATCGAATGCCGACAAAAGACAGAGAACGAGGGCGTCTTTCTTGTAACACAAAATCAAAAAGTGGTCACACAACTACGTCTTACTAAGGCAACATTAGAACATATGACAGAAATCGATCTTGAAAAAATTCCATGGAAAGAAAGCAATGCAGTAAGTAAAATTAACAAAATGAAACCAATTGACATAAAGATCAAAGACGTAAATTCAGAAGTTAAATGGGTCAATCTGAAAGCTAAGGTCGTTCAGAAACCAATCGCTAGAACAGTCTATTCCAGATTCGGTAATAATCCTCTCGGCCTATCAACCTCAACAATCTCCGATGATACTGGATCCCTAAAGATGCCCCTCTGGAACAACCAAATAAACATGGTATCACTTGGCGACACAATTCAAATTGAGAATGGGCGGATAAGAACCTTTAGAGGAGAACTTCAAGTAAGTGTTGGCAAAGCCGGAAAACTGAAGGTAATCAAAGCCCAACCAAAATGAATATTTTATACTTTTAGATATTTCAAGATTCTCATTAGGACTTTTAACACTAAAATTAATGCGCGATCCTTGTTGTAACCAACTCGGGGGCTTTCTCGATTGTGTTACCACCGATTTCTTGTATTTTTTTAAAATTTGAGCGCTGATCTGGAGAAACTAGGGTTATGGCGATCCCTTTCTTGCCAGCTCGCCCTGTTCTACCTATCCTATGGAAGTAACTGTATGGATCTTGAGGAACATCCAAATTTATGATGTGAGTTATTCCATCTATGTCTAACCCTCTGCCAGCTAAGTCGGTCGCGACTAGTATTCGACGCCTACCATTCACAAATTTGTTCATGGCCCAATCACGTTGATTTTGGGTGAGATTCCCGTTTATGACCACCGAAGAAAAGCCTCTTGAGCGTAGCATTTCGTTTATCCGAAATGTATCCCTCTTGGTCCGACAAAACAGTATGGCACGATCTATTTTCTCGCGATGTAGAAGTTTCATAAGTGACTTGGACTTTGTTTTTGAGTCTGTAGGAACATAATATTGTTCTATTTCCTTGACATTGAGATCGTCAGATTCGATTAGAACCTCACGAGGATTATTCATGTATTTTCGGGCGAGTTTCAACACACTTTTGGGAATAGTGGCTGAGAAAAGCGCTGTTTGATGTTTTCTCTTAATTGATCTCAGTATCAATTCAACATCTTCGATAAAACCCATTTCTAACATTCTGTCTGCTTCGTCCAGAACGACACATAAAACATTGTCTAATACCAATGATCTGCCTTCCAGATGGTCTAGAAGTCGACCTGGTGTGCCAACAATGATTGATGGGTGAGTCTTCATTGCTTCAAGCTGAACATATTTCGATACACCGCCATATAATGCTAAAGCACGTTTGTTAGTCTTCTTACCATAGGAGTTTAAGTCCTGTGCAACCTGTACTGCGAGTTCCCGTGTTGGAACAATTATTAATGCTTGAACATTGGGATTATTCTCATTAACTATCTCCAGAATTGGAATACCGAAAGCCGCGGTCTTTCCAGTTCCTGTATGAGCTTGTCCAATTATGTCACTTCCACTCCATAGAAGAGGAATTACTTGTTCTTGGATGGGGTAAGGCCTTTGAAATCCGAGATCATCGAGTGATTCAACAATTTCTGGACTTAACCCCATATCTTCGAAATTATGCATTAGTTTGTTTCACCATTATTTTGCAACAAAAGCCACAAATCTCTTGTGTTAATCCGAAAAAACGACCAATCGTAAGATCGATAATTCAGTTTCACGTTGATATCTGTACGGAATGTGCTGCGTTGGAGATCATTTGTTCTTCAGCGATGCTAAGAAACTAGTATCACTGATTCACCTTTCCTGCTTATAGAACTGAGCGACCTTAATAAGTTAAGCGATCGCGATTTTTTAACGCCAAGTCTTCAAATGCGTTTCTTTTCGCGTAAAATATCTAGCATAGTTTTGTAAGGACGTTTATGGGGGATGATAGGATGTTTCTTAGGCATTAAATCAATTATTTCCGCTGTGTTTGGTTTGACTTTTAAAGCCTGTTCCATTGTCTTTTCGATTAAATGCTTCTCGTAGAGAAATGAATAAGGGATATTCTCTTCAAGACTTTTAGATGAATTATTTTTCATGATTGTTAGCTCCATTTGTTCTAAATGCATTTACTTTCTGTAGAAACTTGTCAACTAAGACCGTCTCTATGAAATCTCAGGATCAACTTCTTCCTATCAGCAAGTTTCTTATCGGAATACATTTCTTACTTTGAAAGATTTCTCCAGATGACCCTCTTTCTTTGTCAGAATACACAACGTAATTATTGTCTTCTACCTCTTTATTTACTTACTGGGAGTGTTTCTTTAATGTGGGCAATGACTTCGTTCTGGTTTAGCAGATGTATTGTCTGAAAAATAATATTCTCTCAAGTTGATGGAGTTTTATCAGAGTTACCTTTGCATTCTCTAACGTGGCTAGCGAATTCGGAGAGTGGGAAAGGCTTGTTACATTTTAGGCATGTTAAAGTTTTTTGTCTCTTCTCTTCTTTACGACCGCCTGATTTCCAGCGACCTCCAAATTTTCTTCCCATGTAATCAACCTTGAGTTTGCTCTGCTAAGAGTTAAAAGTCCTTATAGCTTTGCCTATCGTTATGATTATTGCAAAAAAAGACTTACTATTCTTACCTAAAAAATATTTAGTACATACTGTGCAGAAAGTTAATGCTAATTTAAACGTTAATATCGCTCTAAACAGTAACACCATTCAAGAATGTTCTAACATAGAAAATCGTGACTACCCCAATACAATATTGGAAGTTTAAAAAGGATGGATCTCATTTTTGTCAGACGAAATTGTAGAATCTAATTCAGACTATCATATGAAAACAGATGAAATAATACGAGATTATAGAATTCTTTTTTGTAGAGATCCACAGCCAGAAGAAATTGCCCTCGAAGCGAGCATAACTCCTGAAAGGGCGAAAGAGATACTTGAAAAGTTTGCTCTAAGCAAGAAGTGGCGTCAACCAACAGAAATTGACAAGCAGAAAGCTCGAGAAAAAGCACAACGACGCTTAGAACTCGCTTCATGGCTAGAACTTGGATGTAGAAACGCACCTTATCTAAAAAGATGGTCAGATGATGAGTTTAGCAAGGCAGAGAACATCCGCAATCAATATTCAGATTGCCTACCAAAAATTAGACGTAATAAATTTGACAATAATGATATTGAAGTAAATTTGATATTGTTCTGGCCTGAATTATCTTGGCCCATCATAGGGGAACCAAAAAATGGTGTGAAATTTTTCGAAGGTAAGATTTCTGATCAAACAACTATAATAGAACACAAATCGATTCTAAAAAAAGATCTCGATGAATGTCTCAGAGAAATACCGATTATTGAGGAAACAATACAGTAATGCTAGTGTTCATGGTAAAACTGTTTTGAGACGATTTGTTATTTCTTTTCCAAGTTTTGTAAGATAGTAAGGTGATTTTGCATTCATTAAACCAAGCCGTATTAATTGAGTCACATTATATTCGAAGATACCTTCATTTCTTGCTCGGCATAACTCAAGTAATTCTTCTTTAGATGTTTTTCCAAGTTTGTCTATCGTCGATAGAATTCTTATGTTGATGTCTGAGCTAATCACTACGTTGAAAGGGTGAATCCAGTCAATCTCCTTCTTCCTAGTTTCTTTCATGGACGGATACCCTCATAATGAATCTCGATAGACATTTCTTTGAATTTAATATGAAATCTTAAAGGATTCTTAATTTTTAAAATCAACATAATAGTCTAGAATTGAAAGTATTTCTCACCTACAGCCATAGCTTATCAATTTCACTAGGTCGACTACGTGAAGCCCATACCCCTGACTTTATTTCGTGTCCGAATTTGCTGATCGCTTTTGGCGTGCGCTTAATGTGATTAACATTTAGATTCGATGTTGGAGATTGATTGTATTTCTTAATAAGAGGTTATTAAAGACTCAACATATCGGGTTATTTTGATTATTTCAACATACAAAAAGTGGATAAGTCAAGAATTGATAGGATTAAATATTCTATCTAGAAATAAGACGGCTGAGAATTGACTCTATATAAGCGGGTCAGTCTGCGGGGGTACCCG
>JAGLGJ010000160.1 GCA_023144075.1 Candidatus Bathyarchaeota archaeon
ATATTATCCGCAGCCAACTCCAACAACAACCACTCCAACATCGTCAACACCAACTGCGACCACTCCAACAGCAGGAAAGAAAAAGGTCAAGATCGGAGGAACCAAACCATTCGTTGGTAAGGACGCCCTCGCTGGTATAAGCGAAGGTAACGCAAACAAGCTTTGGGCTAAGATGGTGAATGAGGCCGGTGGAATAAAGGCTGGCGATGGAAACACATACGAAGTTGAATTAACTCTTTACAATGATGAGCAGAAGCCTGAGAATGTCCCAAGGCTTTATGAGAAATTAATCACTGAAGATGACGTCGACTTTTTATTTGGGCCTGTCTGGGGACCTTTAGGCATGGCAACGGTTCCAATAGTTGAGAAATACAAAAAATTTGAGGTCTATGGAACGTCTGCATTTGATCCTAGAGACTATAGAGACTGGAAATATATTGTTCACACCATAACAAATGGGCCTGGATATATGGCAGCAATTCTCGATATGATATGGGAACGGGTAGTACCAAATGATCCTGATGCTAAAAATATTGCAGTTACTCATGGCGATGATGCTTTTCGAATGACCGCAGGATCATACGGAAAAAAATATGCTGATGAGAAAGGTTTCAATGTCGTTTTCTACGATACTTATCATTCTGACACGACAGATCTTACTCCACTATTAACAAGAGTGAAAGCAGCTAATCCTCACATTTACTTAAATGCTGGAGTATACGGCGACGCTATATTACTCATGAAGCAGATGAAAGAGCTTGACTTTAACGTCTCACTCATCTGGGCAGGTACAGGAACAGTTTTTCCAAAATTCTACGAATCATTAGGTAAATATGCAGAAGGAGCCGTCACTTGCACACAATGGGAAAAGGGAATCGTTTATGATCATGATTTTGGACCAAGCCACGACGAGTTTCTTACTGCTTATGAGCAAGAATATGGTGAGCGCCCTGACTATCACGCTGGAACAGGGTATCAACAAGGATTGGTCGTGCAAAAAGCTATGGAAATGAGTGATGATCCTCTAAGTTCAGAATCAATAAGGAAGATCGCTGGCGATATGGAGATGACAACCTTCTTCGGAAAATACAAAGTCGATCCAGTAACAGGTTGGCAGACGGGTCATAAAATGGGTGTTATACAATGGCAGAACGGCGAAAAGACCATTGTATGGCCTATGGAAGCCAGTCCACAAGAACTCTTGTACCCATTAAAGAAATGGTCGGAAAGGTAAGTCATCACCAAAAGATTCTTTAAGTCTAAAGTCTGCAGGTGAGACCTATGTCGCTAGAGCTGTTCATACAGACGATCATTAACGGACTGTTCATAGGTTTTCTATTCGGATTAGCTGGATTAGGTTTAACAATAATTTTCGGTGTAATGAGAATATTGAATTTCGCCACAGGGGCAATGATCATGCTTGGAGCTTATGTGGCTTATTGGACCTACACCTTTTGGCCGTATAGTGTGATTCCAGGAATAATTGCAAGCGTTGGAGTAGGTTTTCTTTTTGGAGTATTGACCTATCAAGTTGTGGTGCGCAGATTAATCGGTAAACCACTGCTTACTACTCTACTGGTTTTATTTGGACTGGCAATGATTCTTGAAAATTCTATGTTGAATCTTTGGTCTCCTAATCCACGCTCAATTCCAGTAGACTTTCCTACCTTTAGCTACGGATTGATCTCGATAAGTATGAGTAGAGTTTTTGTCTCAGTAATGGCGGTTATAACCACACTTTTAGTTCTGGCTATTTTCAAATACACGACCTTTGGAAGGGTTATCCGGGCTGTAATACAAGATAAGATCGCTGCGACTTTGATGGGCGTCGACGTTAACAGAATATATACTCTTGGATTTGCCCTTGGAGTTACCTTAACCTTTTTCGCAGGATCCCTTTTGGCCTTGATATATCCTTTCGAGCCGTTTGGAGGACTCCCGTATGCTTTGATGGCATTCGTTGTTGTCGTACTTGGAACTTTAGGAAATCCTGTGGGCTGCTTGATTGCTGGAGTGCTCATTGGACTGGTTCATAGTTTCGTAGGAAGTTACTGGACTCTGAATATGAGTCCTGCTATAGCATATTTGATAATGATTATCACATTTCTGATTAGGCCTCAAGGTTTGATGGGTAGGAAGGAGGACTGACCCATGATCATGCAAGAGTTAAGAACAGGACTTACAGGAATAAATAGCCTGACAATCGGTCTCGGATTTCTTACAGTAATTGGTATACTCGGCCTTACTGCTGATACAGCTACAACAGGATATCTGCATGCAATGGTTGAACTAATGATTCTTACTTATAGCATCAATCTTTTTACAGGTTTATCAGGATATGCTAATTTCGGACACGTCGTTTTTTACGGAATAGGTGCATACACAGTTTCCGTTGTTGCAGTAAATTTCGCGTCAATGGGTTTTGCTCTTCCCCCATTCATGTATATTATTTTTGCAGGTCTTTTCGCCGCAACGTTTGCTCTTGTTATTGGTTATCCTGTGTTGAGGTTAAGAGGCGATTACTTTGCGATAGCAACATTAGGAATAAATGAAGCTGTACGTGTGACCATATGTAACACGCCAGCATTAGGCGAAGGAAGAGGAATATACATTCTTGGGCTGGTTCCAACTTATGATATTAAATCACTATATCTGCACCTTTTGGTTATTGCATTCGCGGTCGTGATAACGACTTATATTGTGTTGAAAACAAAATTGGGCTATGGATTGCGAGCTATTAAAGATGATGAAGATGTTGCAGAGATGATGGGGGTCAACACTGCAAGATACAAACGAATTGCATATGCTCTTGGAGCTTTCTTTGCGGGCCTAGCAGGAGGAGTAGTGACTTTGCAGTTTGCATGTTCATTCCCCGAATACTTCTTCATAGGAAGATCTGTCGACATGTTGATTGCAATGGTTCTAGGAGGTACTGGAACAGTTATAGGTCCCATGATAGGAGCTACATTATATTGGATGGTAAAAGATCATTTGCTTATAACTTTCCCATACTTCCACCTCATAATATTCGGAACAGTTCTGATAATTCTTGTTCTATTCTTCCCAAGAGGAATAGTTGGATTGCTGAATAAA
>JAGLGJ010000161.1 GCA_023144075.1 Candidatus Bathyarchaeota archaeon
GACCAATCAACGCTTTTAACTCCTTATCTGATAATAGAGGAACAATCGAACTATCGATAATTATTGCAGCATCCAATTCAGTCCCAGTCGTCATGGCAGTTGATTGTCCAACATTTGATACATTCACAATCGGCAATCGTTCTAAGGATAGAACATCAGCACAATCTGCAGCTAATGATTCAATTTCAGGATTAGATTCTCCTGTCATCGATATCTTCGCTGCAACATTTCTTAAACGTGGCTCAACAATTGTCTTGTAAATGAGCTCTATCACGGAATTGATCGATTTAAGATCTTCAACAGCTTGTTTATCTCCATCAGTGATTATATCTTCTGATGTGAAATCATAACTAGTAAGGTATCTCATCATTATGCGACAATTTTGACAGAACATTCTGTTTGACGGATTTTTAAATCCACAATTCTTACAAATTTTATGCATAGATCCGTCTCCAAAATGTTTCATAATTGAAATTTAAACTGCCAAATGTTTTCCAAACTACTTAGTATTGATTTCTTAGAATGCAAAAGCATTATTTATTCCTTGAATAAAGGTTGGTTTACTAAGGTGTATTAAAATGAGCAAGCCTTATATGACCACTTGGAATTATGGGAGCCCGCGCGATTATCTTAGATTATATGAAAAGTTCGAAATGCCCCCTCTGATAATTACTTGTGCAATAACAGGTGGATGGCAAGGCAAAGAAGCAAACTCGAGTCTTCCTGAAACACCTGAAGAACAAGCTAAATCTACTTTTGAGGCTTATGAAGCAGGCGCGTCTATAGTTCATGTCCATGCAAGAGATCCAAAGACAGAATATGCAGATGCCGTTGGTTCCAAAGAAATCTATTTTGATATAAACAAAAAAATCAGAGAGCTCTGCCCTGACATAATAATCAACAACACAACTGGAGGAGGCCCTGGTATGACTCTTGAAGACCGACTCAAAGCTGCTTATGCCAAGCCAGAAATGTGCAGTCTAAACATGGGCACAATGGTTCAAAGAGCAACTGTAAAAGCACGAAAAGATGGACTCGGAGGTAGAGAAGAAGATAAACCTATAGAAACTGTATTCAAGAATACATACTCTGACACTGAGAAATTTGCTAAAGTTATGCTAGACAACAATGTTAAACCGGAAATGGAAACATTCGCTGACGGTAATTGGTATCTAATTGATAATTTGATTAAAAAGGAATTAGTGAAACCACCTTATTTGGTCTGTCTTGTGCTTGGAATGCAAAGTGTAACACCTGTCACTCCGTGGCACCTATTAAATCAAGTAACTTTCGCGCCACCCAATACAATGTTTAATATCATAGGCATTGGTATCCATCAAGTTCCAATGACAACTCTTGCAACACTTCTGGGTATGCATATTCGAGTAGGCATGGAAGACAACGTATATTATTCTCGTGGTGTGAAAGCAAAAAATAATGCACAACTTGTTGAAAGAGCAGCTAGAATAGCAAAAGAACTCAACCGTTCAATTGCTACACCGACAGAAGCTAGAGAAATGTTGGGGATTTCTAAGACTCCAACAACATATTAGCATGCTAAACAATTTTTTTATCCTTTCTTATTTTTTTTATTTAAAATAAATGAAATTCTCATTATAAAAATACAGTACAATCTCATTTAATTTTAAATCGGGTTTCATTTAACATTTGAGTGAAGCCAACTGATAATCAATTCAATAGTTTTCCTGTGGTTTCCGGCAAAGATATGGTCGGCACCACTTACAATAGACATGTTTTTCGGATCAAAGGCTTTCGAGAACAATATCTTCGAACAGTTTAATGGTATTATATCATCTTTATCTCCATGAATTAACAGGAAAGACCGTGGCGCAATTTTTTCGACATAGTCAATTGGGTCATACTGTCTTGAAAGAGTCTCCCATTCCTTTACAGCCTTTCTCATAGGAAATCCTGATACAAAGGGCAATCCTTTCTGGAGAATATTCTTCGCTCGTACAGAGCTAAGTTCCGCTTTCATATTTGCTACAGGACATAATGCTGCTACACCTTTCACCATATCATTTTTTGCACCCATCAATATTGCAATCAAACCTCCAAAGCTATGTCCAATAATACTGAGATTATTAATATCCAAATCCTCTCTATCAACCATCAAGTCAAGCGCCTTTTGCGTATCGCGAATAGCTCCTAAGAAGCTATATGCTCCACCACTGCCCCAACAACCTTGATAATGGAAGATCATTGGAGCAAAACCTGCTTGGCATAGAGATGATACAATATCATTCAATATCGGTGCCATGCCAGGAAAACCGTGTAAAACTAATACAGCAGATGGAAGCATTTTCATATCTGAGGGTTTATGTAGAGCACCGATCAGCCTATGCCCTGCACTTTTAAAAACTAATCTCTCAACCGTATAACCCCTTTCTTTCATACGTACCACTACATCATACGAAAATAAATAATCGATAAATCATAGGTATTTGAAGTATGCTTATCGTTCGGATTATGCTAAATATTAACAAAACAAATCTGAGCAATATTGTTTTTATTCAACGAATTCAGAATACTTCTATACATCTTGAAGGGCAGTCAGTAATATGCAAATACAAAAAACAGGTACTGTAAAAACAATCTCTCAAAAAGGAGCACTCAAAATCTTAGTCATTATAGAACTCCACCAAGACAATCCTGATCAACCTTCAAAACCCATAATTTCTCCTATCAATCAACCACTAGAAAAACAGATATCAGAATCGATACATATGGCAGTTTCAGCTATTCCAGTCACACTTCAACAACCAACAAAATCTTCCAACGAAGTAAATTGGATAATGTCTAGAGAAGAATATACACGTAGCGGTTTATGTGTAGGCGATATTGTGACATTAATGCTTATGCGCGATAGAAAACCTGACGATGATACTTGATATTTTTATTACATATTTTATGAGTTATTCTCTTTTTACTTATTTCATAATTATGAGTTTAAACTCATAAGATGCTAACATATTAAATCGCTATTTTCTTAAGCTGGTTTCTATACATCCCCAAGATCTCTTTGGTTGTGCTAGCATCTTCCGGAGATTTGTCCAACCT
>JAGLGJ010000162.1 GCA_023144075.1 Candidatus Bathyarchaeota archaeon
ACTTAAATATAACGCCGTTATATATATAGTTAGTATAAATCACATAATCTCTAGGCCAAAATCAATCTTCCAACGCTCCACATTTTCTCCCATGGCCTAGCAGATTATTTCGACTATAATCTTCCTGTAAAAGTATACACAAAAAAAATAATCTGGTGGTGAAAAAATAGAATTGAAGAAAATAAAATTAAGGAATAGTTACTATGGAGTATCGCTCATTTTGATGCTCTTTTTAGTTGCTCAGATTCCATACTCACACTACTTTCTATATTTCAATTCAGACATGAGAATCGAAGCTCCCTTAACAGCAAGTGTCGGGGATTCATTCATTATTTCAGGAACAAGTCGCATGGCTGCGGCTGAGAGAGTAAATCTATACATAATAGACAGCAAAGAACCGATTAGCTATGCAATTGTTGGAATTAAACCTCCATTCATATACGAATTTGAAGTATTGGTGTCCAGTGATAGTCTCACCATAAATGAAATCGTCTTCGATAGTGGCCCAACTGCAGGTAAAACCTTTCAGGTCTACGTAGAATCAAACAGTCAGCGGTATAACGTCAGTCCGGTAGCATCAATTACAATAGAAAGCTAGATACACAGTTTTTTATCTCTATTTTTTTTATTGGTTCAGAAAAACGCTCGCTTTAATCCAACGATAGTAGATTAATGATAAATCTATTAAAGCGCTTTCAGGTATCCTAGTCAACCAGCTATAACTGATATTCAAGACGCTTTTGAAATGGAGTGAAAGATATACTTGTCTAGAAAAGCTAGTCATTACTTGAGGGTGGGAGAATATCCTCTACGCGATGAAAATGGTAAAGATACTGGAAGATTTGGTAGAATACTCCGATTATCCATGACCCTTAAAGAGAATAAGAGAAAAGCCAGAAGAGAGATCCATGAAAAAGCCTGCGAATTATTCAGTAGAGTTTTTGAAAATTTAATTCATATAGATGAGGTTCAAATTCAGATTAATCCTCCAAATCCTGATGAAGGCAAACGATTCGAGAATATAGTAATGAAGATGAGCATGAGCCGAGCAACAGCAGATCAAATTAAATGGAGAAGTTTCAAACCAAAAGAGCTTCCCCAAGTGCTAGAATCATACTGGGTTGCGCCTGAACTACGTAAAGAATCAACATAAAGATCACATTCGAACGGAACTTGCATCTATATTCTAGCTTTTCATCAGCAATCATTTTATTGCAGGATTGGCTTTGCACAAATCACCCATGAAGGTTTCAGACTTGGATAGCGACAAGACATTCTATAGAATAATAGCGATCGCAATTATAGCATTACTCGCAATAAATGTCATAACACTCTACATGATCGAATCCTCATCCAAACCATATCATTCAACTGGATATACTCCACTAGCACTAACATCCCAAGAATCATCCGTTAACCTAAACACCATAATTGTTACTGGTACAGGAATTATTCACGCGAAACCAGACGTAGCCATGGTTAATATTGGAGTTCAGACGGAATCGAAGACAGCCCAAGACGCACTACAACAGAACTCTGACAAAATGAATGCAGTTATGGATTCATTGAAAACTAACGGTATTCCAGAGGGGGACATCAAGACGTTGAGCTATAGACTTGATCCGATAATGCGATACGATGAAAACACACCAACTCTAATCGGCTATACAGCAGTGAATACAATTCAAGTTACATTAGAAGATGTAAACATGGTTGGAAACATAATAGACATCTCAGTATCTGCAGGAGCCAATCTGGTCCACAACATACAATTCACAGTATCAAAAGACAGACTTGATGACCTTAGAGAAGATGCAATAGACGCCGCCGTAAACGATGCACAACAAAAGGCAGATGCAACAAGTAAAAGCTTAGGAGTCAGATTGATTGGACCAATAAGTGTAAGTCTTACTCCTGGATATGAACCAAGACCATATTATGAAGAAGCCAGGACCGCCAGTACACCAATAATTCCAGGAGAACTTGAAATTTCTTCAAACGTCCAAGTAACCTATGCATTTGAATAGACTAGAATTCTCATAAAAAGAAGAGCATGACACGGTTTTTTTTAAAATTCAATTTGATTTTGACCGTCAGTTTTCTTGAATTCTAGATGTACAAGTTCATTGATTCCAGGTCTCCCCATCTCTGAATACTCCTCATCACTGACATGCATATCTATAGTCAGATCTCCCGCACCATGCATTCCACCTGGACCACCAACTACTATGTTTCCTGGCAAAATGTTTCCAAATGCCTGTTGCACTTGTTTTGTAAGATCTTGCACCATCTTCTGGTCCTGAGTCTTTGGAATCGGTTCAATCCTACTTTTCAGACTTGGTCGAGTCAAAACCAAACGTACCATGTTTTGACCCAGACTTACAACCTGCTTAACCTTCAATCGCATAATCATCATATTCGCCATCAATATCCATTAGTTGTCCTCAATAGTCTATAACGAGTAATAAAAACTCTGTGACTTCATAAACACAACACTAATGATAGGGTCTAAAAGAAGGATTTATCAGATAACAAATCAACCATCAGATTATTCATCAACATAAGGCTGACAAGAATTGATTGAAGAGTTTTTCGTAAACCTTTGGACACAACTAAACAGTATGGCCCCTAACATAATAGCAGCATTAGTAGTACTTGTCATTGGATGGATCGCAGGAAGACTTGTGGGCAAGATTGTATCCAGCTTCTTTAGAAGAATAGGATTAGAAAAAACACTAAGAGAGACTATAATAGGCAGATCGATGGAACGATCAAGATTAACGGTTATTCAATTTTTTGATTTAATTATTAGATGGTTCATCTATTTTGGCGCAATACTGATCGCCATAGATATGCTTCAAATACCAGTCTTGACGACGATCGCTGATTCCATTCTCGTATATCTTCCTCACTTCATTGGAGGTGTATTCATACTCATAGGAGGATTAATAGTATCAGACTTCCTTGGCGACATTGTAGAGACTGTTGGTGAAGAGGCACATTTAGCATATTCATCTGTAATGGGTGCTGCAGTCAGATTCTTTCTATATTACATTGCACTGATTCTAAG
>JAGLGJ010000163.1 GCA_023144075.1 Candidatus Bathyarchaeota archaeon
TTTTTTTTCTCCACACATTTTAAAAAAGCTTGACTAAGTGTCTCTGCAATCTCATTTTCCGCAAATTCCAAATGAGTATTGAATGGAGTATAAATGGAACCACCCACACCGATTAGAGAATAATTGTCAAGGCTCTCACATCTTCCATGGAGATTCTTGATACTTCTTTCATTCCAGTTCATTAGTTCTGGGGAGTCCATATTTCCTGGGACGAAAAACACATCCTTTTGAGAGCTATTCAATACCTGTAAAAGATTGACGGCTTCATTGAGATTACCGTGGGAGATGTCACCGGCGATCAAAATTGCATTTGGATGTTCTTCCGCAATTTTGTTGGTCACTCCCTTAGCTGCATTTAGGCTTCTATGTATATCCGTTAATGCTAAAACTTTCAAAAACATCACGGTTTAGAAAAGGTTACTTGTATGCTTCTCATAAATGAGGTGGTATAGAATGTGTTTAAGGGGGAAGTTCCTATCGGGTTAGTAGGAATATTATCAGATTTCGGTCTTCGTGATTCTTATGTTGCCCAAATGAAGGCTGTCATATTATCAAGATCTCCTTCCACAACAATTGTTGATATTAGTCATGGAATTGAAAGACATAATATCGACCAGGGTATGTTTGTACTAGCTTCGGTAACTCCATATTTTCCGTCGGGGACAATCTACCTTGCAGTAGTCGATCCAGGAGTAGGAGGTTCAAGGAGGTCACTTTTACTAGAAACAGAGAGGAGCAAATTCGTCGGACCGGATAACGGACTATTAGTTTTAGCAGCTGAGAAAGAGGGAATAGTTAATGTATACGAGCTCGATGAATCTCGTTATCATATAAATAAATTTTCTTCCACATTTCATGGAAGAGATATTTTCGCTGTTGCGGTTGGGGATATTGCTAGTGGTAATGCTCCCTCAGATATTGCATCACAAATTTCAGACTATGTTAAGCCTATGATTATTAAACCGAAAATCCGATCAAACCAGATTGATGCAATAGCTTTGCATATAGATTATTTTGGTAATGTTGTTACCAATATTAGTCAAAGAATTCTTCAAAGATACAAGATAGACTTTGGTTGTAAAATGAAAATAAAAGTTAAAGCGATTACAAAAGAAATAGATTTTTGTAAAACATACTCGGATGTTGCTTCCGGTCAACTATTGGCGACGATAGGTGGACACGGTTATTTGGAATTATCCATTAATCAAGGAAACGCTGCAGAGCATATTGATTTAAAAAATGGGGATAAACTGCTGGTTCAAATTGTTGGATTGTCCGTATGAAGTAGTGTCATCATTCTTTCAACTCCTTTAATAGAATCGATAATGTTGCTGACACTTTTGGGTACAAGTTCTCTCCAATTATGATCAGTCAGTATTCTATTCCTTATCTCAGTTGCTGAGTAGACTTCACGTTTAAAAAATGGTATTGAATCCACTCTGAAACCTGCCTCATTGAAAAGTTGGGATGTCAGAGGATCATTGGAGAATACTGTATCAATTTTTCCGACATATAATGAGATGTGATGCACCCAAATTCCGTGAACGTTTACATCTGTAATTGGGGTTATCTGGGCTTCATCTAGATTTATCTTAGCTTCTTTTAGGGATTCACGTATCATCTTGATACGTTCTCCAACTGTAAATGGGTTACTCTTTGTATGGCTATATTGGGCACTTCCTACAACTATTATGAGCTCGTCAACTTTCCTAAGAATAAATTTGACAACTTCAAGGTGTCCTAGATGAAATGGTTGAAAACGTCCAACATAAAGTCCAACGACAGTCAAAGCGATTCCTTCTATATGATAATATCGTTATCAGAGTGATATATGAACTGGTGAGTCACTTATTTTTTCGTTTGTTTTTAGGAAAATAGATATGCTCATAAACAATTTTATTTTCCTTAAATTTTACTCCCTCATTTTGAAGGACTTGAAGTTTGAGTTTACTTGATTCTATCTCATTTAAACCCGGAATAGAGTAATTGCCAATTCTTAAATTCGAATTGATAATTCTGTGGCAAGGAATCAAAAGAGGGAAAGAGTTTGAAGCCATGACATTTCCAACCGCTCTATAAGCTCCCTGATGTCCGACTGCCTTTGCGATTATAGAGTATGTAGAGACTTTACCTTTTGGGATTTCTCTTAAAAGAGAATATATTGTTCTTTGAAATTTTGTTGCTTGAGTCAAATCTATCTTTAGTTGATTATTATTTTTTTCTCCATGAAATAGTTTATTTATTGACGCTAATGCAGTCTGCGCTTCAGAATGGTTGTTTCTTATTTGCCAATTTTGAGGCACACTTTTTATTATTTCGTTCAAGACATCTTTTCTACTTTTTGAAAAGCTTATCTTGATAATCTCACCTCCAACTCGGATTGCAGCACCAAACCATATTTTCTCAAATTTTTTTACTGATATCGTTATCAAAGAAATCATGTATCATGATGTTCAAGTGCTAGAAAGACTTTATCAGTAAACTCATCTAAAAATTCGGTGGTGAGTCATTCATGGTTGAGATCAAAGGGGACATGCTTGAAGGAGGTGGACAACTACTTCGGATCTCAACGGCAATATCAGCGATTATGAAGAGTCCTTTAACGATAACAAATATCAGGGCAAATAGAACACCTCCAGGATTACGAGCTCAACATCTAAATGCGGTTAAAGCGATAGGTAGGTTAACCTCAGCAGAAATTGAAGGACTGACTTTAGGGTCTAAGCAAATAAAATTCACACCTAAAGTATCAGTTGGTGGAAACCTTACAATTGATATTGAAACTGCAGGTTCAACTAGTCTCGTTCTTCAAGCTCTAATGCCTGTTATGGCATTCTCTCCTGAACCCGTTTCGATTGAGCTGAGTGGTGGTACAAATAATTCCATGGCACCAGCAATCGACTATGTCCAAAATGTAGTTATGCCAATAGTAAGAAAAATGGGATATCAAGGATCTGTTGATCTTTTAAAGAGAGGTTTTTATCCACGGGGAATGGGTCGAATAATTGCGTCCTGTAATCCAATAGAGAAACTAAAACCTTTGATC
>JAGLGJ010000164.1 GCA_023144075.1 Candidatus Bathyarchaeota archaeon
GATTATGGTCTAGAAAATGGAACCTATAATATACTAATTCCAGAATTCGGATTTACAAGGAGATTCTTACAAGAAGTTGATACATCTACTTCTCTAGCAGAATTAGGTTGGGGTTCAGAAGTCTTTTTCTCACTTGAGAGACTAGTCAAGATCTCTGGAAATATACAAGGATATAATAAAGATCGTATACCCGTTGTGCTCGTCTGGGCTACAACTGACACTGATGGTAGAACTTCATATTCCTTTAATGGAGACTTCCACGTTCACGTCCCATCAAAAACTTATGATGTAACCTTTTCATCCCCAGGATACATTTCACAATCTAGAAGCGGAACGTCAAATGATCAGAATAATTTAGGAATAATTGTCCTAGAACAGTCTGGCGTCCCATTCCCATAGACTATATCTCTAAATATTAATTTAATATCGTCTTAATATCTTCAGGAAATTATTATTTCTATTAAATGTTAATTTAATTTATTTTTTGTAAATATATTCCATAAATGTATTTGTAATATTTGCTTCAATAAAACCAGAAATAATAAAAATAAATATCAATATTACGATAAATGTCAAATAATTGTTACTTGGTAACTTTTTCCAGAATATTTTAAAAGATATTTGAGGATTCATTAGCCATATATTTTTTAGGATAAGACCTGTTGAAGCTGCTAAAATAATCCCCAAAGTTTCTAAAATTCCATGAGGAATCAAGTAAATCAATAATTGTGTTAATCCATAAACCGATTTCTGAATTAATATGAAACCAAAGAATAAACCGTATACAAAAAATCCGTATATGAATAAAACAGATAATGAGTATAGAGTCAATAATCGTGAGATCTCATTTCCCAATTTTTGCATATGTTCAGACTTGAACTGATGTTTACTTCTATACTTTAATATATATAGAATTAAAACTAAAGGACTAACTGCGAAGAGTAATGCAATACTAAAATTTCTTATAAAAATCATTAATGAAATAAGATACGTATCCATCTCCTTTCCTGTATAAAATGTCTTCAACCAATCTGCCTGGTTCATCTGGAAAACATAATTGGCTGTTCCAATCTCAGGTAGTAATAAGGTCAAGAAGAACCCTATTGAAAGACCGATAAAGAAAATAATCAAACCTATTCTTGGAATTCTAAGAAAGGGATTCATCAAAATTCACTCAAAAGAGAACAGGAAATATTTGGAACATTAACCAGAGAAAAATGTCTCCAATTATTACATTAGATATGAGGGCTAATAAAATAAAGAATATTAATGGAGTAGCGAGGGACACCCAAACATCTTGCCTCTCTATTTCTTTCAAATGCGTCCTTAGAATATCTATCAACTTATCCCTATCGACTTCTGCATTTGTAAAGAGACGTAATCTCCTATATGATTTACCATTATCACTTGAGAATTCTTCTATAGGATATAGATACACCTTTTTTTCTAGATTTTTAAATTCTATCTTATATCCAGAAATCAGTGCCATTATCTTCATGAAAAAAGAGGTTTTTGGAAAATTATTGAATAATTCCTTACCCTTGAAAATTTTCCAATTGAGATTCTTGAAAGCTGAATAGATTATCATTGAAACCGAGAAAAAATATGCATTATAGAATATAGATACAGGAAATATCGGATTGATAGACGGTAATAAACTCAATGATGGTAAAGGATTCATAGGCAAAGCAATACTGAGACATATGAACGCTTTAAAGTCAGCACCACCAAACAATCCGACATATACCATTGAAAATGAAATAACGAAAATGATAACTATTGATATCAAAGAAATTGCCAAAAGTCTTGGGTCCAATAATATTCTGAAAATCAATAAAATTAAGGCCAATGGAAAATAGATAATCCAAACTTGATCAGGTACTTCCCTTGTTTTCAGATCTGTATATGCTGCATATAGTAAAATAATTAATGATAGTAAGAAAGCTATCAAATTTAAGTTATCGATTGTTATCAATTCCTTTTCCCACAAGGAATTGAGTATATTGTTACTCTATTAGAATAAAAGATGTCATGTTGGTGATGTAAAATCTCTCTAGTTCTTTAAATAGTATCTTTCTTAAAATTTAACTGATCGATATTTTTTAGAATAAAGTTTCGTCAGCGAATACGTTGATTCCAGATTCGTCGATCTTATACGGTCTAGGTTGATCATCTGCAGCGGTCATTCTCATCTTCCTGATTTGGATAACCCGAGTCATAGCTCTACCTATCTGCATCCTCTGCATGACGATTGTACCATGGGCAAGATATTCTTCTTCCACAAAATCCTTAGTTGACTGTGTGGGTGCTTCCATTGTTACCATACAGGTTGCGCCTGTAGCTGTTAGACTCTCCATTAAATCTAGGAATGCATTTCGTCTTTCATAAAGATCAGCATACTGAAAGATTAGAGTAGCTAAAGGGTCTACAACTATTCTTGCTGCTTCAGTAGAATCAGCTAGTTGCTCTATCGTATTTATGAAACCTAACATAGAGAAATCTCTCTTACCTACGACGTATTTACCAATCTTAACTTCTCCAGGAGAACGACGAATAGGTGATGCGTCAACAAATGTAAATTTGCCTGATTTCTCCAATTTATTTAGATCCCACGAGAATCTATTCATCGCTTGATATAGGTGTCTCTTATTTTCTTCGAGTGAGACGAAGATACCGTTTTCATTGTAATCTTTGATTCCATTAATTACAAATTGCATTCCTAGCAATGTCTTTCCAGTTCCTGGTCCACCGACCACGATTACAATTCTGCCCTTTGGAATTCCACCTTCGATCATTCTATCTAGGCCGACAATACCTAAGGGCACTCTATCTTGTACCATCTGCTAATCACATAACTACTCTATTACTTTCCTAATAAATATTAAATTAAGCTATTACTTTGAAGGCGCTTTAAATGTTCTTTTTTTGAGTATTTTTTTATTTTTTATAACAGTTTTCCTTCGTCTAAATATTATTAAACCAACGAGAGTTGATAATCCCAAGACAAATGCAATTGGTAATAGGTAATCAATTCT
>JAGLGJ010000165.1 GCA_023144075.1 Candidatus Bathyarchaeota archaeon
TTTGGAAAAGGTATACCGTAAGCATCATATTCCTCTTCAAACCATCCAGCACCAATTCCAAATTCCAATCTTCCTTTGCTTATTATATCAACTGTAGAAGCAATCTTTGCCAGTATTGAGGGATGTCTATAAGAATTGCAGGTCACTAATACACCCAATCTGATTTTCTCTGTTGCAGCAGCAAGAAAAGGAAGAAGAGTCCAAGCTTCAAGCATATTATAACT
The DNA here is from genome assembly GCA_023144075.1 of Candidatus Bathyarchaeota archaeon. Taxonomy (GTDB): domain Archaea; phylum Thermoproteota; class Bathyarchaeia; order 40CM-2-53-6; family RBG-13-38-9; genus RBG-13-38-9. The sequence goes on from JAGLGJ010000165.1 coordinate 225, forward strand.
TGTAGCCTTTGACATAGGATAGAAATGGTCATAGATCCATGCGGACTCAAAACCCATATCTTCAATTTCTTTGACTGCATTTTTTAAATGAAGAATATCAAACTCTTCTTGCCAAAACTGTACTCCAAATTTAATTCTCATTTATTGCACTTCAAAAAATTATAGTTAACCTGATTTATTATCTAAGTCCAGATGTGTATTTATTCAGAATAGACTTGATAGAATATTGAAGAGGAAAATTAAAAGAGGAAAAAATATTCAGGTTGAATTTTAAAGTTTTTCTACGGCGACTTTAATTTTCTCCATTCCTTCCTTTATGTTTTCTAAACTTGTGGCGTATGAAAATCTCATGTAGCCTTCACCATATTCTCCGAAAGCGGTTCCATGTAAAGCAGCAACATGCGCTTTATTGAGTAGGTGCATCATTAACTCTTTTGATTTCATTCCAGTCTTTGTTACGTTAGGAAATGCGTAGAAGGCTCCAGATGGTTTCTTGCATGATATACCTTTGATCGAATTCAAAGCCTCAACTATAGCGTTTCTTCTCTTCTCATATTCCATAACCATATTCGTCACAGTGTCTTGCGGTCCAGTTAATGCCTCTATTCCAGCCATTTGGCTGAATGCTGCAGCACAAGATGATATATTCACCTGTAACTTGGCCATATGTGCAATAACCTTAGGATTTCCTACAGAATATCCGAGACGCCATCCAGTCATAGCATAGGTCTTAGAGAATCCATGCACCAAAATTGTTCTCTCTTTCATACCAGGTACAGATAGCATGCTGTAATGTTTACCCTCATAGATGATTTTAGAATAAATCTCATCAGACATTACCCATATGTTATTTTCCTTGGCCAACTCAGCTAGCTCTTCAACTTCATTCTTTAGAAGACTTGATCCACAAGGATTGTGAGGTGAATTCAATATTAACATCTTAGTCTTATCGGTAATCTTATTCCTAACATCTTCTGGATTTAACCTGAAGTCATTTTCTTCTTTCAAAGGGATTGGAACAGGTTTTGCCTTTACTAAATTCACAACCGATTCATAGATTGGAAAAGATGGATTGGGCATTATAACTTCATCACCAGGATCGACGGTGGCCAATATGCTCATGAAGATCCCTGGTTTCGCACCCGGCATTACAACAACTTCTTTTTCCGGGTCTATGTCTACATCAAAATCGTTTGATATGTTTTCTGCTATTGCCTGTCTAAGTTCAAGTATTCCTGGGGCTGCAGTGTAATGAGTAAATCCTGATGCTAGAGCTTTTCTAGCTGCATCTTTAATATTTTCAGGGGTGTCGAAATCTGGTTCTCCCATTTCAAAATGGTTAACTTTTACCCCTGTTTTCTCTATTTCTTTGGCCATAGCGAATACTTCAAAAGCTGTTTCGGTTCCTGTTCGAGTCATTCTTTCAGCGTGTGATGGAAGCTCTGTATTTCCCATTATCAAATCTACCTTGGAACTATTTTTCTTATTTCTTCTCTACTATGGAAGATGAATCAAAATTGAAATGTTCATCAATTATTTAAGGATGATTGGGCATTTCCAAAGAGATTTGATAACTGAAATTCAGTACCTTCTTTCTTATCTGTAGCTTTTTTATGAACAAGTTTAGCAACAACTGCATCCTGTATTGCAAGTCCTGTAGAATCGAATACAGTTATTTCTCTTTTTGATGTTCGCCCTTTCTTTTTACCAGCTACTACTTCCCCAAATTGGCCATAAATATCGTCTCTACTAATGAGACCTTTGCTTATTGGAACATTTATCTCTCCACTATGAGAGGCTTGATCCCAATCATCAACAAAGATTTTTGATCTCTTAAGAATCGCAGGATCTAATTCCTGTTTGCCTTGGGCATCGGCTCCTACAGCATTTATGTGTGTACCATCTTCTATCCAATCATTCATTATGATTGGTTTCCTTGATGGCGTGACTGTACATACTACATCTTGATATTGTACTGTCTCTTCAATACTCCCTGCTGGAATGATTTTCAGTTCAGGATATTTCTCTTGGGCAGTCTGGACAAATTTTTTCTTAGTTTCATCACTTTTATCATATACTCTAACTTCAAGAAGTTCTCTTACTTGGCTGATATACGATAGTTGCTTCGTTGCCTGAACGCCAGCACCAACTATTCCCAGTTTAACAGCTCCTTCTTTCGCAAGATATTTAGTTGCAATTCCAGCAGCTGCACCTGTTCTTGCTGAAGTTATGTCTGTTCCATCCATAATTGCTTGGGGGGATCCTGTTTTTGGATCGATTAAAATTATTATCGCCATTACTGTTGGGAGATTATAGGTTCTATTCTTAGGATGTACATTCACAACTTTGACGGCTGATATATCCATTGATTCCATATATGCTGGCATGACTCTGAGGTCGCCATCATACCGTTCGTAATATAGATATGTCTTAGCAGGCATCTGTACTTTGCCTAAACCTTTTTCTCGGAAAGCCTGCTCGACAACTTCAAGAACTTCATTAATCTCTAATTGTTTTTTAATATCTTGGTCTCTAAGCAGAAGTATCGTCAAATTGGCTCAGGAATTACCCTTCTCAAACTTTGATATAAAATATTGCTAAATCATAAACAAATGTTAAATTATTCCTAGTCGATCTCTGAACCATCATACATTAACCTGATATTGCCACATTCTATTGTTGTCACATTTCTGGCATTCACATTTGTATACGCTCTTAGAATTTGTCTTCTTCGATTAATATACTCTAAAATTCCTATTCCAATTAGAAATCCATTTAGATCAAGAAAACCTAGTATCTCTCC
>JAGLGJ010000166.1 GCA_023144075.1 Candidatus Bathyarchaeota archaeon
ACGAGGAAGACTGGCAAGAGCGTTTGGTGGTAATTTATTCTTTAAAACTTGGAACAAATTCTTTTTTAGAGTTCTTCTTTCCTCAAACTCATAAGTGCAAAATTCTAATGAACCTATATTAAACTTTAAAATTACCATTTCATTTTCGGAAGGAAATCTGGATAAAGGTATAATTACATCATCTTTCTCGGGCGCGATTTTCATATTTCTTTGTAGAATGCCCATTCTCCTTACGAGAGACAATGCTCTTTGAGCTGATCGTTTCTTTACCCTCAGAGATTGTTGCCGCAAGATTCTTTAACCGTGTTGGCGGTGGTGTGTAAAATATCTCAAGGTGAGGCTAAGAAATAAAGATAGATGGCCATCGCAATAAGAAAAATTCCGCTAATCCTTTGGATCTTACCAGTTACACCTGTTATTCTCCTAACAAGTAAGTGTCTAGTTTTACTCACGAGAATTGCGGTTACTATCAATGGAATTCCCATTCCTAAGGAGAATAATATGAATGTTAGAATGCTTTCTAAGAAATTTCCAAATGTCAAGGAATAAAGTATTAATGAAAGAAATATTGGAAAAGAGCATGCAAGTGCTGCCAAGCCATATGTGATGCCATAAATGAACATGCCTAAAAGACCGCCTCGCTTTGTTGGTTTAATCTTAAGATAGAATTTAGGATATCCAACTCCCAGAAGCATTAGAACTCCCATAATACCAATGATGATCACTGCGAGCAAATGGAAATAAGGGCTAGCCGCCATTATTGCACTCCCAAAAATGGTTGTGATTATTCCAATTATTGAAAAAACTAACATAAGTCCGAATGTGCAAATAATTCCACCTTGAAGTCCCTGCCGGGCTGTCATTTTGCTGCCAAGATAATATGCTATATAACCGGGCAGTAGAGGATAACTACATGCAGAGAAGAGAACAAAAACGCCACTGGCTAAAGCCAATAGATAATCTGCGGGATTCATTTATATCCGACCCGTAATTGTTATCGTAATCGATACTAACAGCAGCCGTTATTTATTTTAATTACTTTTCCTTTTTTATTAGGGCAGTATAATCTCCTTAAATGGCTATTAACACCAACAGTTTTTCAAGTTAAAGAACATTATATCTTTCTATATCCAATTAATTGAAAAATATGCGCAATAATGTTTCAGGTGCATCTTTTGAATAAAGATAACGGAAAACGTGAAATCAATAATTCAGTTGATCATCCAGAACAAAATGACTTTGGGACGACTGGAGAAGGAATTGAAATTCTACAGAAAGCTCTTGCTGATGAGAAGAATCGATCAAATGATTACTTGAATCAATTAAAATATTTACAGGCAGATATGGAAAATCTGCAAAAGAGAACTAAAAAAGAGCTTGATATAACTGTTCAGAGAGCAAATGAAAATTTAATCTCCAAACTTTTAGTAATATTAGATGATATGGAATTAGCACTAAAATCTTCATTAGAAGATGAAAATTGCCGCCAGTTAAAGTCAGGATTTCAACTGATCCTTGATAAAATGCAACACATTTTAGAAAAGGAGGGTTTAGTTAGAATCGACGCCGTAGGAAAACAATTTGACCCCACACATCATGAAGCCGTAGATCAAACCTTAAGAGACGATAAGCCTGACGGACTAATAATGGAAGAAATAAAGTCGGGGTATGCCTTTAAGGGAAAGCTTCTGAGGTCGAGTCTAGTTACAATATCAAGAAATCCCCGAGAGGTCCAAGATAAAGACTATAACAAATCAACATCTAACCAAAAGGGCTAGTACATGCACTTTTATGAAATGAATCTGATTATCACAAATAATCTCCTTTCAACATTGCTCAAGAATCAATCCAAAATACTTTTCTTGAAGTGTTTACCTCCCTAATTACTTCGAGTATAATATGTTGAAAATTCTAATCATCTGAGGTGTAACCAGTTGAGTGAATCTAAAAAATCGAAGATAATAGGTATTGACCTGGGTACTAGTAATTCCGCTGCCGCAGTTCTGCAAGCTGGTAGACCTGTTATAATTCCAAGTGCGGAAGGAACAACAATTGGTGGGAAAGCATTTCCATCTTTTATCGCCTTCACAAAAGACGCCGAATTATTAGTCGGTGAACCTGCCAGAAGACAGGCCGTTACAAATCCTGAAGGAACTGTTATGGCAATCAAAAGAAAGATGGGAACAGATTACAAAATCAAATTAGGAGATAAAGAATATACCCCCCAACAAATCTCCGCTTTTATTCTTCAAAAGATTAAAAGAGATTCAGAAGCCTTTCTAGGAGCTCAAGTTAACAAAGTCGTCATAACTGTACCTGCCTACTTTAATGACAATCAAAGACAGGCCACAAAAGACGCAGGCTCTATAGCTGGTCTAGAAGTAGTTAGAATTATCAATGAGCCCACTGCAGCCTCGCTAGCATATGGCCTCGACAAGCCTGAGAAGGAATTGAAAATAATGGTTTTTGACTTCGGGGGCGGAACACTCGATGTAACAATAATGGAAATAGGAAGATCAAGCCCATCAGAACCGCCGGTATTCGAAGTAAAAACAACAAGCGGAGATACACAACTAGGCGGCACAGACATGGATAAAGCCATCGTTAACTACTTAATAAGCGAATTCAATCGGAGCAATAGCATAGACGTTAGTAATGATAAAGTAGCAATGCAAAGAGTAAGAGAAGCAGCTGAAAAAACAAAAATAGAGTTATCTACAACGCTCACGAGCGAGATAAACATTCCATTCATAGTAGCAGGCGAGAAACATTTCACCATGCAAATGACTAGAGCAAAGCTTGAGGAGTTAGTCAAACCGACAATCGATCGTTGTAGAGAACCGATAACCCAAGCACTTTCTGACGCCAAACTATCTCCACAAAACGTAGATAAGATAATACTAGTCGGAGGGCCAACAAGGATGCCTATAGTTAAAAAATTCATAGAAGATTATATGGGCAAACCGGCTGAGAGAGGCGTTGACCCTATGGAATGCGTAGCTATGGG
>JAGLGJ010000167.1 GCA_023144075.1 Candidatus Bathyarchaeota archaeon
AGCTCTCCCACTTAATCCAATTTTTTTAAATGCTCTATCCATCAACAATGCCAGTCGAGGAAGATACCCCGTATCTTCAAGAAAAGCAAAGACAAAGAAAAATAATGTTACAATCGGCAATATTATCGAAACAGCGTATCGAATACCCAAAGTGATTATTCCGTAATCGCCTATGAAGAGCTCTTGAAGAATCTTGAAAGGAATAATATTAACAACTAATGATGTTGCTAGTGGGATGACTATTTTACCAAAAATTTCTTCCTCAAGGAACTCTACAATTATTTGAGCACCCAAAACTCCAACAAATTGGTATATTCCAAAGTAAAGTACAAAAAATAGGATAGGAAAGCCGGTGATCGGATTAATCATGGCATTACTTATTTTTTCTGATAAAGAAGGTTTGGTTAATTTAGAAGACATTATGACGCTATTGGTGATCTTTGCGCAGGCTTGTCTTCTCCTGAGAGCTATAACATAGTTTAAAGGGTAACTATATTTCACTTCTGCCTTTTCGATCACTTCACAAAGTTTCGTATAATTTTCTGGTTCACTTTCTCGGATTAGTTCATGGATCTCAGCATCTCTTTGAAGAAGTAATAATGCGATGGATCTCTTCGATAATCCATAATTCTTAGAGATTAATTCTTCCAAAGTTTTAACAAAAGATTCTAAAGGCTCGCCATATTGCACCCTCAGACTTTTTCTAACGTTATTTTTAGGTTTCACAGAAGATGAGATTTCTTCGCGAAGTTTATCCATTCCTTGCCCTGTCACTGCAATAGTCTTTATGACTCGGATTCCGAGTTTGTTCTCGAGAAATTTCCAATCAATTTGTAAACCAGCTTTTTCCGCTTCATCGTACATGTTTAGAATTAAGATTATTCTCAAATTGGCTTCAATTAGCTGTAGTGTTAAAGCAAGCATTTTCTGTAAATTTTTTGAATCAACAACATTGAGAAGAATATCTGGATTCTCTTTTAGTAATATTTTCCTGGCAACACTTTCTTCTTCACTTATGGATGCAAGAGAATACATTCCTGGAGTGTCAATGACTTCATATTGAATATCTCCAATTCTTGCTGTCCCTCTTGAGACTTCTACGGTTGTACCCGGATAGTTGGAAACAGTTACATAGCTCCCAGTTAGAGAATTAAAAATTACACTTTTACCAACATTTGGAGACCCTACAATAAAGATCTTCGGATGATTATAATTTGAATTAGAAATCGTTTTTTTGTTTAAATGAGAGATTCGTGTAATTAGGGTCATCTAAATCTATGATATATACCTAAATCGGCTGATTTAAACGACCTTCCAAAAAAAGTAGGAACAAACAAGGGACTCCCCAACATATTTAGGAAAAATTCCATTAACCTAATGTCTTGGATTATCTCACTTTGCTTTCGCAATATTTCTTGAACGCAATTCTCCATTTCTTGAAAAATGTGGGATTCTCCTGAGCATTCTCAATAAAATCTACAAATTTCGAAAATTGCAATATCGTTTTAGGTTGAAGTCTGTGTTCAAGAACATGAGCATCCTTCAGCGCAACGTTTTCGGGTACTAAAATTATCTCAAGAAATTTCTTAAAAGTCTCATGCCTTTTCTCTATTACTTCTGCCATCTCCTTACCTTTAGTTGTAAGCAGCACACCACCATACTTTTCATATCTTACAAGCTGCAGTCTGTCTAATTTTCTTACCATTTCGACCGCACTCGAAGGTTTAACGGTAAGATTGTTAGCAATATCACGTATACGTGCAAAACCTTTCTGTTGAGTAATTTCGTAGATGCCTCTCAGATAATCCTCTGCTTTACCTGTTACTTCCATTCTCATAAGATCATCCTCAAAGAGTTAGGTAATCCTAATTTTATCATTAGCGTGCCTTTAAAGAATTTTGTATCACCCTTTAAAAAAAAGAAAAATACTCCAGAAAAATCGAATCTTAAATCAAAGAATTAGAAAAAAAACTAGCTAATCATATCTCAAAATCACATACCAATAACATATCAAAAAATGTTGTTTAACTAAATCACAATCATTTTTAATAGATAACCGATCAAGTAAGCTACAGTTGCAGCTATACCTCCAATAAGCAGCATCTCAATCCCGCTCTTAATCCAATTTGTTTTTGTGATTTTGACTCTCAAGGCACCTACAACAAATAGGCTTGCTGCGGTGGTGATCGCTGATAGTGCGAATACATTTGAAATCATTGTTGTGTAAGAAAGAATGAAAAATATCAAGGGCATGGAACCTGCAACTAGAAACGATAAGAATGTTGCAAACGCACTTTTCCATGGGGAAACATTTTCAGTAGGGAGAATGCCAAGTTCCTCAGTCATCATGATATCAACCCAAACCTTCTTGTTTGAAGCGATGATTTCAGTTAACTTATCTGCCATGTGAGAGGCCAACCCTTTCCTTCTGAAAATCTGGCGCACTTCCTCTCTTTCAGCAGCAGGCATATGTTCTACTTCCCATGTCTCCCTCTGTTTTTCTTTCCTAAAGTATTCAATTTCTGATTTTGCGCCCAGATAATTTCCTGCGGCCATCGAAAAGCCATCCGCTAGAAGATTGGCAATACCAAGAATCAGAATAATTGGTGTAGAAAGCAAGGCTCCTGTTGCCCCTGCAACAATAGCGAAAGTAGTTACAATTCCGTCACTCGCCCCATATATGATATCTCCAATATACCTCCCTCTTGCAACATCATGCCATGGCTCGGCTTCGATCGATTTTTGTTCATGAGCTTCTTGGATTTGTTTATCATCTTTTTTTTTCGTACGCCTTCCTGGCTTTATCCAATCTCGACATGACATCTTCCCCTATCTGATTCACTATATTTTTTGGATCTGTCATTCAAGGTATTAGGACTAATTTTTCTGTAGTATAAATAAACTCTTTGAATTCAATTATTAGTTCTAAGCACGTTTCATTTTTTTAATATCCGATATCATCTTTACAACTTCTTTTCTACTATTGG
>JAGLGJ010000168.1 GCA_023144075.1 Candidatus Bathyarchaeota archaeon
CTTCTCATAGAGTCTCGGCACGATTTCAGGCTTGGATTCATCACTGTATAGGATTAATTCAACTTCGTAGGTGTTTCCGTCTCCAGCGTTTATTCCACCTGCTTCATTAACCATCTTGGCCCAGAGGTTACATCCATTATTTTCACTTATTCCATAAAGCGCTGCAAGTCCTGTCACGGGCTTAGTTCCGCCAATTTTAACCTTCTTCTTCGCAGTGGGTGTAGTTGGCGTAGTTGGTGATGCAGGGGTTGTGGGTGCGGGTGTGGTTGGAGCGGGTGGCTGGTAGTATTGTGATATTCCGTATCCGGCAGCAGCAATCGCACCGATACCGACTGCAGCCCCAGCATACTTGAGATACTTACGGCGGCTAATATTACTCTCACTCAATTAAAATGACCTCAAGATATAGTTGATTACCTCTAATATCATTAAAATATTTAATTAAGACTTTTCATTCAATGGCAAACTCTCTACTCTTGAGAGAGTTCTTTCTTGATAAGTTCCTTGATTGCAAGACTGAGGGTTCTTGTTTGACCTTGCTCACGATCCTGGTTTGTAACATAGATCCGATGAGGTTCAGCAAACGCAGCCTTTGTTAGAACTTTCTCTGGCTCCAATCCTAGTCCTCGAGCGAATGCCTTCAAGGCATCAAGTTCCCAGCCCTTAGACTTGGGAGCAATCGAAAGGCCTGATGTTGCGTATATATTTCTAAGGAATTCAACTCCTTTAGACTGTATATCGTGATATGTGTCTACTGTATGGCCCATCATGTAGTCGATGTAGTCTGAGTTTGCACCTAGAGCCATAAGTTGAGTCTTGAAGTATTTTCTGAGTGAATGAACTCGGAGGTCATAGCCTCCATTCAAGCCTTTCTTTAAGATACCTACTTGAGAGTATAGTGAATGAATTAGTTTGTATAGCTGCTTCTCTCCAATAGGTCGAGCTTCTGCAGCCAGATGGTCCCTTATTATTGGGGAATCATCTGTTATTGACTCTCTTGGAATGCGTCTATCGATTAGACCTCTTCTTCGAGCATTAAAGTAGAGTTTCAGAGCTTCTGGGTAAATAAGTTAAATTCATTTTCTTTCCACACATATTCCATGTCCATATCAGTTTTCCTTCTGCTCCATAGCACTCGCTTTACTCAATAACGAGTAACTACCACATTTTGAGTAAATGTTATATATTAATTTCTGCGTGTAGATAGAATCACTTGCAATAGTGTGATCGATAATGAATAACCAAACCAAACTGAAGCTCGGTATGCGCGATATTCTAACATCGATGGTCTTCGGTGTTACTGCAGGAGTCTTGGCCTCAATACTGGAGAGAGTAGATGCTGCTATTACCGGGGGAAATATGACTCCCTTTGGTTATTCAAACACTTACGCTTGGATTCTTCTTTCTGCATATCTTTATGGTCCTTTTGGTGCTTTGATAATGACGGAGACCCAGGCTTTAATAGGCCTGTTCACTGCTGCAAATCCGCTCTCTTGGCTTTGGCCGGCTATCAATGCTGTCTTCGCAATTGTGGCTGGTTTCACAGCCCTAATAATACAGAAAATCCTTCCCAAATCTTCAGTCAAGATACGCATTATGACTATGAGTGTTGCTTTAGCTCTTCTCGATATTCCTGCCGTATACTTCGTAATAGTACTCGTCTTGAGTCTTCCTATTATCGTCTACTATTTTGCGTTGCCAATGTATATTGGTCTGCAACTGGTGCCAGCAACCCTTCTCGCCTACCTGATCCTCAAGGCGTTAAAAAAGGCTGGATTAAAAATATAGATACAAGTAGCAGCGACGCAGTAATAGCGCGCGCTTTATAAAATGAATATAGTGTTTGTCTTGAGGTTTTCATGTTGATGAAAATTGCGATGTAACGCGCAATAATCTATCGATCGTTAATCTTTTCTTTCATTTAATAGCTTCAAGAACCTGTGGGGGAGCTAACTCTAACTTCTATCGTGTCTCCGTCTTTTAGCTTGAGTTTCTTTCTAAGATTTTCCCGAGAAACTATTTCAATTACGTCAGGTCCATAGTGACTCCTCAAAGCCAAGACCACAGAAGCTTCGATACCATCATTTATTATTACCTTCGCACACTTGACCGGGCCAAACTTCCGATTCTCTGTTTTGAACTCTTCTATCTGTATTAGGGCAAGTGACTCTATTGCACTCTTTTTATTTTCATAGCCTGCCTTTAATCTAATGTTTAGAGTTCCAGGATATGGGTCAAAGCCGAGCTTTTCTCTAAATTGTTTCCGATAACCTTCTTGATTGATGTAGTAGGCGCCCTCACCTAACCCAGAGAATAATTTACCCTCCAGATAGATCTCACCCACAGGTAATTCAAAGACGTTCTTCAAGGTTGAATATATCTCATTAAGAAGATCCAGTCCTTTAGAAGTCACAAATATTGATTCACGCTTAGTAATTCGAACACGTCTGATGAGCCCCAGCCGTTCCAGTTCAATCAAATGCCTTGAAGTCGTCTGCTGAGATTGTCCTAGCTTTGCAGAAAGTTGACCAGTTGTGCATGATAACTCACCGCGGGAAGAGGAAAGTTCAGCAACTCTACACAAGGTCAGCAGAAGGTTCCCTCTCAATGAGCCTGCTTCAATTTTCTCCATAGTCTTAATCACCGGCACATATCTCTGTAGAATAAATTGTTAAGATAAACAATTATTTCTTTAGCGCGTGTTAATAGAATTTAATTATCAGTATGTTGTACTAATGCATATCCCGCAAATCAAGTCCCGGCGACCGCACCAAAAACTTGAATTAGTTTTTCAATAATTTTTGAAGTTCTTCAGAAGCTTTTTTAGCTCGTTCGAGGTGAATTTTGACAGAGGGTATATTTTTTTCATATCTCTTCGAGATCATTTCTAAAAATATTGATGCGCCTTCTGGGTTAGCCAATAAAAGGGCTTCACAAATATCATTAAGCTTTATTTCGTTGACAATATTGGTTATC
>JAGLGJ010000169.1 GCA_023144075.1 Candidatus Bathyarchaeota archaeon
GTCCTGTACTTTTTTGACTTTATGCAATTCAGCAGTTGTTGTTTGTTTTGAGAAGAATTCATCCACTGCTTCATTGTAAGTTTTGAATTCCTTTCGATTTTTGTCTTGATAGATTCTTAATGGGAATGGTGTCGTATCAATGGATTGATCTTTTTCATCACAAATTATTGCTGGTTCGTACTCTTTTCGGATTATTTGTTCTTTTATTGAAAGTATTGATTTGAAAAGAGTTTCAAATTGAGTTTGATTCAAGTCTCTTACATAAGACTCATGGTCCAGCTCTGACCTAGTCAACAATTCTTTTGCGTGTAAGGGCCCTATCGAGATCATTTTTGTGAGAGCTTTCAGTAATTGCTCGTCACCGATCTCTCTCAGCTTTTCGAATTGCTCAGAGGTTAATGTTAATGGATTCATTCCGCTTGACGGAGCAGTTTTGTAAAGTTCATTTCTTATTAGATGTCTATCTCGCATTCGAGCATATCTCATACTCAGGCGTACTTTGTTTTCTGGATCAATAAGGATCAAATTTCCTCTTCTGAAAAGTTCTGCGACTATATGAAAGACGCCAGATTTAGTTGAGATATTTAGGTTAACTATTCTATCGAATTCTTCCTGTTCTATTTTCTCCAGTTTTCCTCCAAGAAGATGCTTTCTCAGAGTCATACAGAAGATACTGGGCTTAGGAGGAGTTGGATACTTGAATTTTGTAAGATGTATCCTCTTCTCAACTTCTATCAAAAGCCAGATTGCCTCAGGACGGAACCGAATCAGAAACGTCTTGGGAATGATATGATAGATGTTGTCTATCCTTTTCCCAATTAAACCATCAGCCATTTCAAGAGTTAGGGCCGATATGTCAAGACTGGACATCACATCTTTCATGTTCCATTCATCTAGATTTTTCTAATATGCTAATATACAAGAGATATCTTCATTGTGGGGTTTAAGGCATAAAGGTTGGTTTATCATGGCTAGAAAAAAATGCCCGAAATGTAAGGAATACGTCGAGAATCGAAGATTCTGCGGGAATTGTGGTTATAAATTTAAAGAAGATAAACCTCGTGGCCCTGCTCCTGCTAAAGTAGTTGAACAACCAAAAACAATACAATCTGAAAGTAAATTGAAAAGTACTAGGCTTGCTCGTTATCCAGTCACTAGTGTCGTATATTGGTCTCGTTTTGGTCTAGGTATTCTTGCAGCACTTTTATGTTACATCTTTAGATTAAGAGACACTACAGGCATAATCTTTGCTGTTTTCCTCTACTTATTATCAGTCATTGTGATTAAGAATCTACGTTATGGGGAAGAAGAGCTTCAAGTTGGACGTAAACGATTAACGCTAGGTGTTGGAACGTATATTTTTACATGGGCTTTTGTTTGGATATTCCTTTACACTCTTTGGCCATATTAATGATAAATCTGAGCCTTTAAACACTTATGAGTCATGCTTCTTTCGATCGTCGACGACTTTTTCCTTGTTCTGTTACTGTAAAATAATCCAGTAGAGCCGAGAAAAATCCGCGATCATAATCTGCATGGAGTTCATTGTTGGAATGTTTTTTAAGTTCTTCTTTGAACTTTTTCCTCATTTTTTGATCTTCAAGTTCTTTTCTTTGCAAATATAGATTTTTACTATTATTAGTTCTGAAAGTTATGAGAAGACCTTCAAGAGCTTTCAGATATCCTTTATTCCATTCCGAATCATCTAGTGACAAGCTAACTCGATCAAATTCAACCTCACCATCTTTTATTCGTCGTTCAGCAATAGTTCTAAAATATTTGGAAGCCATATTCTGATTACTTTGACTCATTTCTTTTCGGTATCCCCTTCATCTACGTCTTCAACACCATTCTCGGTTATCTTGAAGAGCCGCTCACCTTCAGGCAAATATGTACTTGATACAAGTCTTGCAATTCGTACAGGTCCACTCGCCGTCCTTCTTAGGAAGATTCTTGTATGGGTAGTATGCGCTACAATGTGTCCACCAGTAGGTTCAACTTGCATGGCAAAGAATGCATCGGGCTTGGACATCACTTGATTTGTAACTGCTGCTACTGCATTGAATGCTCTTGAGAGTCGTGAAAGTCTATGCAAATGTTTATTGATTTTTTGTTGTCTTTCAGCAAGCATCTCTCTTCCGAGGTATTCGCTTCGGAAGTTAGCCATAAGTGAATCAACTACTATGAGGCGTATGTTGTTTTCTTTAATTACTTTGTCTGCTTTTTCGAGAAGGAGGATCTGATGATCACTATTGTATGCTTCTGCATAGATTATTCTCCGCGCTGTTTCTTCAGGGTCCATTCCTAGATGATTAGCCATCCTGATAATCCATTCAGGTCTGAAAGTCTGTTCGGTATCGATATATAATGCCCCTCCATCCAAACCTCCTTGTTCAACAGGTTTCTGGGCATTGACACAGAGTTGATGACATAAGATTGATTTTCCAACTCCATATTGCCCATAGAACTCGGTTATTGTCTGGGTCTCTAGTCCCCCACCAACTAGATCATCTATTGTCGCACTACCTGTGGATAATCGTAAAATATTTTCTCTCATTTTGATGAGAGCATTTGCAGGGATGAAAGCTATCGAGATACTGTCTCGTGCTTGGCCGATTATTTTTGCAGCTTGTTTATCACTGATGCCTGCAGGAGTTAATTCTTTTACAGCAGCAGTTGCTAAGGATTCTATCGTTTGATATCCTAATTCTATTAGCTTGTTAGCTGTTGCAGGCCCTACTCCAGCTAGATCGTCTATTGATTCGAACTTTTTCTTGGGTTCCTCAGTTGCTTCGCTGGCGGATTCCTCAGTTGCTTCGCTGGCGGATTCCTCAGTTGCTTCGCTTACACGTTTTCTAGGCAGTATCACTACACCTCAATACTATGATATCTCCACACAATCTAATGATATTCAGATGG
>JAGLGJ010000017.1 GCA_023144075.1 Candidatus Bathyarchaeota archaeon
GAATGTGTAACCTCGTGCCATCTGAGACTCCATAACTGAGCGAAGTTGTGCGAGCAGTACGGGGAGATAACCCATAGCTATTGATATGGACATTGTAACTTCTGGTGGGAATTTCATTTTTGTAAAACCACTTGCCAAATCTTTCATGGGTGTTGTTCCTATGAAAACTCTGACAGGTCCCATTAATAGTGGAATTCTCAATACTATTGCTGACGCATGTAGAAGAGATTCAAGACTGACAGGTATAGCAGGTCCGATTACACCCATGTCAGGAATTAGATAGAATAAGAAGGTTGTATGCTCGTAGGGATATAGCCATTGATTAATTAAGAAAGCAAGAGTACATATCATGACTATTGGTACGAGGATTGGCTTATAGTCATTCCATGTCATTTTAGCCATCCAGCTTACTAAGAAAAATGCAGGGATGGAGAATGCAAACATCCAAATTGGATCTTTGAAGAGTATCATGACTATGCCTACCACCAGTACCCAAAAGAATTTCACGCGCGAGTCGAGGCGATGTATGACGCTGTCAATATTTTTATAAATCTTAAAATCCTCGCTTAACAATCCGAAAGACAAATCATTATTTCTCCTTTGATTGAATTCTCCATAAATTAACTAACTTTCTTTATTGTGAGTATGCTCTCCATTTCTTCTACAGTAAGAATGTCTGGAGGAACACTATATTTTGAAAGGGCTTGACCTAAGCTCGTAATTTGTGGAGGTTTTATAGAGGATTCTTGTAGCATTTTCGGTTGGGAAAAGACATTCCTGGTAGAGCCATCTAGAAGCATCTTTCCGCTTTTCATCACTATTAGTCGTTTAGCATACTCAGCAATCAGTTCCATGTCATGTGTAACTATTATGATTGTTTTACCAATTTCATGCAGAGTTCTTACCATATCCATTATGATTTTCGATCTTGCAAAGTCTTGGCCTGTTGTTGGTTCGTCAATTATAAATATTTCAGGCTCAAAGATCAATACAGAAGCTATTGCTACTCTCTGTCTCAGACCTTGACTTACATCAAAAGGATTTTTATCAAGATGATCTTGAAGTTCCATCGTGGTTGCAGCTTTATTGATTAGTTTATCTTCTGCATCTTTTGATAATTTCAAAAATTTTAAACCATAGCCAATTTCATCTCGAATTGTTTTGGAGAATATTTGATCGTCTGGATTTTGGAAAACATAGCCTACTGTTTTTGCACGGTCGATTCCAGTTTTCTTGAATAAGTCTGTGCCGGAAACTAATACTTTACCTTTTGTTGGACTGTAGAGACCTTTAATGATTTTTGCTAAAGTTGTTTTTCCTGATCCGTTCCTTCCTATTAACCCTAAGAAATCACCCTTATGTATTTTCAAATTTACGCCTTTTAGAGCTTCAGTACCATCTGGGTAGGTATACCATATATCTTGGCAGTCTATCAAAACTTCCTTTTCATTTGGAGTTTTTTCAACTATATTTTCTCCCCGTTGATCAGCATTTTTATCAGTAACTTCTAATTTACCTTGATCAAGTAATCCTGAAATAGTCTTGATGCCTTCCTCCAAGCTTGTTGGCAGATTCTGTAGATTGATCCCTTTTTTTTGAAGGTTATAAGCCAGTAGCGTAGCTTGGGGAACCTTAAGTCCAAGTTGTGAAAGCTTATCCACAGATTGCATGACTTCCCTTGGTTTTCCTTCAAGGATTATCTTTCCTTGGTCAAGAACTATCATACGGTCAGCTAGTTTTGATATTTGTTCAAGTTTATGTTCAACTATAATGCCTGTTTTTTTCTCAGTGCGAAAGAGATCCTCTACTCTGTTAAAAACAAGCTCTGTACCATGTGGATCTAGGTTCGCCGTTGGCTCATCGAGAACGTATATCTGTGGTCTCATCGCCATTATAGAAGCAAGAGCACAGGCCTGTTGCTCTCCTCCTGAAAGATGATGTGGAGTCTTATCAACATAAGTTTCTAGCCGACAGAATTTCAGTGCATCGGCAACTATCTCTCGTATCTCATCTGGTGGAATGCATAAGTTCTCAGGTCCGAAGGCTATCTCATCATACACTGTCAAATTGAAAAGTTGATTCGAAGGGTTATCAAAGATAAGTCCAACATGTCCACAAAGTATCTCTGGTGGGTATTCAGCTGTGTCCATTCCCCTAACAACTACTTTGCCTTCAAGTTTGCCAGTGTAGAAGTGAGGTATCAGACTATTGATGAATCTACATAGTGTTGTCTTCCCTGCTCCAGCAGGACCAGTTATGAATATGATTTCACTCGGTTTGATCTCTATGTTTAGATTAGTTATCGCAGGTGTCTCTGTTTTTCTATAAGTCCACGTTACGTCACTGATTTCAATTTCAATATCTTTCTTCATTGATGAGCCTCAGTAGAAGATATTTTCTGAATGAAGGTAGCAAAAGAAGAAGGGGATGGTTATTAGTTTTACTTAGTTCTTCTTGGCCTTCTTGTATATGTACCAAAGGAGTCCAAACATAACAATTAATGCAATACCAAAACCTATCCATCGCACGGGATCAGGCATCGCAACTATCCATCCAGTGAAACTTGCAGTTAATCTTGCCAACTCTTCGTTAGTGAAAACAAACAACGGCAGTAAACCACCCACTATGATAATTAAAGGAAGGATTATTTTCCATCTCTTGAATCCAGGCGGGAACCAATTCCATCTTGGTTCGACAAAATCCGTGGCTGTAGCCAGTACAATCATAGGTAAGACAACATAGATCCAAGCAAATATTGGAGTTCCAAACACTGTCATGTAAACCCAAGCACTCCATATTGAGGGGAACGCCTCAGTGACTTCACTGAACCACCAAGCGAATAGAAGATTGTGTGGAACCATCATATTGAAAAGCTGATTGACAAAGAATACGCTAAGTCCTATCCACTTGTGTTTTAGGACTAATCGATAAATCGGTTTGTATGTTGCAGCAGTATATAGAGGTGTCCAAAAATACAACCAGCCAGCTATAGGACCGAATCCTGCCATGGGAAATAAGTCAAGCCAACCCACTATCATTCCTGCCCAAGGACCTGCTACCATGGCAGCTAGAGTGATAGCAAATCCACCAATGTTTATTGTTCCGCCAGGCCATGGAGTTGGTAGCCATAGTCCTATTGCTTCACATATGAATGCTATACCACCAATGACCGCCGTCAAAGCTATTTGACGTGCTGACATGAAAGGAAGACGTTTTTTAGTCTCTGTCATTAATCGCGTCACTGACAGTCAAGTTCTAATAATTTTGTATATATATTTTTTGCATGAAATAAGAGCGATAAACATGAAACCATTCTCAAAACAAATAAAGGGACTTTCATTCTTTGGCGGAGTCCAGCGACTTGAAAAATTTATTGAAGTCTTCATTAAGCAATAACTTACCAAAAATGTCATCTTTCTACGTCTTTAAATAACTTGGTGAAACTTTGAAAATCCGATAGTCATGAAAGTTACAGTTGAGGCTCATCCAATTCAAGGTCTAATCAAATATCATGGATTAATGGATCCAACTAGAAGAATTCCCTTCCATGACAGCATTTCCATATGTATAGAAGCTATGAAGACAACCACTACAATAGAAATAATCAAAGATCTTGGGGAAGATGAGATTCAGATCAATGATAAAAAGCCTCAGGAAAAAGAGAAAAATAGAATTCTAACCGTTCTAAATGAGTTAAGAACTCTGTCCAATTGTAAAGATAAAATGAAAATTGTCTCTGAAAACAGTATAAAAGAAGGTAAAGGGCTTGGTTTCTCAGCATCAGGATTCGCTGCTCTAGGTTTAGCCGCATCCAAAGCTCTAGGATTATCATTAGATCATATTACTCTCTCTGAAATAGTCAGACTCGGAGCAGGATCCGCAACTAGAAGTCTAGCTGGAGCATACGCATTATGGTATGCAAATAAGAATGGTAAATCCTATGCAGATCAGATTGCATCTTGTGATTCACTAGATCTTTCTATGGTAATCGTTCCTATTTTCTCCCAAGTTAAAACAGATGAGGCTCATAAAGAAGTCCTAGGCTCTCCACTTTTCGTTCAGAGATTAAAACGAATAGGAGTCATAGTTGAGACCATGAAGAGAGCAATTTATCTTAAAGATGTTGCAGCAATCAGTAGATTGTCAGAAGAAGATACACTGAATCTTCATGCAACAACGATGACAGGTAACGATCATATGATTCTATGGGAACCTGAAACACTAATGGTGATTAAAGAGGTAGTTGCCATGAGATCGGAACAACTTTCTGCCTGGTATTCTATAGATACTGGGCCATCTGTTTTCATTAATACTTTCACACGTAATGTAGAGAAAGTTGCTTCAAGGATAAGAAAAATAGGATTCAATAATATTATTATAAGTAAGGTAGGCAATAAGCCAAAAATTACAGATAAACATCTTTTCTGATTTCTTGGTTACACTTTTAAGGGTGGCAAGAATACGCTTCATAAAACTCTCTACAGTCATGTGAATACTCATGGGAACACCTTACTCACCAAAAGCCAAAAGCATACTTACCTGCGAAATACCAAACCAGACAATGAATAAAGATACTGAAACAACAATTAGTGGTAGCATATGGCCAGAACATTTAGCTTTAATCTTCATTCAAATAAGTGAAGATGAAGGATCAACATGGAATAACCTAGGTATGGCCACAATCGAAAGAAGTAATTACTCATTCAAATGGAAACCAGAAAAATCAGGAACTTATCTTCTAAGATCATTCTGGACTGGTGACATGGACCACAAGAAAATGGCTTCACCAACTGTGAGAGTTGAAGTACAATAATGGTGTATATAGTTTGACACTTAAGACACAGTTATTTCAATATCATGAAAAGAACAGTCATCTAGTTGACTTTGCAGACTTTAAGATGCCTTTATGGTATGAAGGAGTAGGCCCTGAGTGTTTAGCTGTTAGAAATAGTGTTGGAATATTTGATATTTCCCACATGGGTAGAACATTCGTTTCAGGTCCTGACGCTGAAGCTTTCTTAAACTATGTTACAACCAATAACGTTACAACTTTGCGATCTAACCACGCCCAATATACTCTTCTCTGTAATAGTGAGGGTGGAATTAAAGATGACTTAGTCATATTCAAACTGGGAGACAACCAATATCTTGTGGTTTTCAATGCTGGCAATCGTGAAAAGGATTTCACTTGGATTCAAAAGAACTCTAAGGACTACAAGGTTGAACTAAAAGAAGCTTCCAACGAAACCGCAATGATCTCTATACAAGGTCCCAAAGCTTTAGCTACTGTTCAAAAATTAACAACAACTAATCTATCTGAAACTATACGTTTTGACTGTATGTTCGCAAAGGTAAGTGAAAAAGAGTGTATTCTCTCGAGAACTGGTTATACTGGCGAGGATGGAGTAGAAATCAGTGTCATGAATGCATCAGTAAATGATCCAAGTAAAGCACTAGAATTGTGGGAAGATATACTCAAAGCCGGTAAAGATTATGAAATCAAACCCTGTGGTCTCGGAGCACGTGATGTTCTGCGTTTAGAGGCTGGAATGTGTCTATATGGAAATGATATCACAGAATCTACTAATCCATTAGAAGCAAGACTCAGTTTCGTTGTTAAAGTGGATAAAGGAGATTTCATAGGTAAAGAAGCAATTATCCGAAAAAAAGAAGATGGAATCAAGATAAAACGAGTCGGCCTACGAGTCATAGGTAAAGGTATACCCAGAGCAAAATGCAAGATAATTAAAAATAGCGAAAATATAGGGACAGTAACCAGTGGAACTTATTCTCCCCTACTAAATTTGGGTATAGCGATGGGATATGTTCCAATCGAATATTCAAATGAAGGAAATAAAGTCTCTATTGAAGTTCATGGAAAACTAATTGATGCTGAAATTGTTGGGGTCCCATTTTATGATCCCAAGATTTATGGTGTTAAAAGAAGTTCATGATTAATTCCAAAAATTGCAGTTAAGAAATAAAATAACTATGTGGATTTTCATTGAAAATCGAAGATTATGAAGTTCCAGAAGGACTCTACTATTCAAAAGATCATGAATGGCTCAAGGTGGAGAGAGATGTCTGTCGTATAGGAGTAACAGATTACGCACAGAAATCACTTCATGAAATTGTTTTCGTTGATCTTCCAAAATGCAATATCGATGTTACAAGCAAACAGCCTCTTGGTACTGTGGAATCAGTAAAAGCTGTATCGGATTATTTCGCTCCTATAGGAGGTAAAATAATCGAAGTTAACGATGTTCTATCTAACAAACCAGATTTGATTAATATGAGTCCATATGATGAAGGTTGGATTGCAGTTATTAAACCAGAAAATCTCGAAGAAATAAAAGTACTAATGGATTCAACAAAATATGCTGAGCTACTTAAGTCCATAATTAAAAACTGACATTTTAACAAAATACATGTTTATTTCCAAATGCCGAAAATTTTCCTAATGTTCATATTTTTTCCTATCGGCCGACATTTCTATTATTATGAAATATAATTATAGAGTTAGGTGACGAAATGATTTTTGACGCTCATATTCATGTGGGTAAAGGTGATCCCTTTCATTACTCAGATTCTGGTGATAGTCCCGTATCAGTTGGAGATTTACTTACAGAGATGGATAAAAATAATGTAGACAATGCAATAGTAATGCCGAATTTTCATCTACCTCACAGATTGTGGAACTCTAATGTCGAACTGGCAAAATCAATCAAAAATAATACAAATCGACTTTTCGGTTTCGCTTGGTTAGATCCAAGAATAGAAAATTGCTGCAATCAAATCGATTCTTTGGTCAAGAAATTTGGATTTAGAGGATTGAAACTTCACCCAGTTTTAGGCGGATATTATCTAACAAACAAAACCGTCTTACGTTTAATTGAGAAGGCTATTAGTTTGAAGATCCCAATAATGATTCATACAGGATGGGGATTACTTGGAAGCGCTACTTATGTCGGAAAATTGGCAGAGAATTTTCCAGAGGGACAGTTCATTATCGCGCATATGATTGATCCTGAATGTATGAATGTAACAAAGAGGAACAAGAATATTTTTCTTGAAACTTCATATGCTCAGCATCCAAGAAGGATTACTCAAGCTGTTAATACTATAGGATCTGACAAATTGCTTTATGGATCTGATTATCCTCTTGGTGGAGGCATAGAATTCGAGATTTCCAAGATAAATCTAGCAAAGATAACTGATGAAGATAAGAGAAAGATTCTTTCTGAAAACATAACTCGATTAATAGAATAACAGAAAACTAACTGTAAAGATTTTATACATCTGTCAAATCTTTCTTGCAATGGTTATTAACAATGCCCAATGAAAGACTAACTAAATTCTTAGATCAAAAAGTTTCAGAACTGAAACAAGCAGGTTTCGCACCCCATATAAGAGTTCTATCAGGTCCCAACTCCACAAAATCATTTCTTGATGGAAAGGAAGTTTTAGTCTTATGTGCAAACAATTACTTAGGACTTGCAAACAATCCAGAAATGATGCAGGCCGCCAAAGATGCTATTGACAAATATGGTGCAGGAATGGGCACCGGACGCATGATCATGACCTATGATATACAAAATGAGCTAGAGAGTAATTTTGCAAAATTCAAATCATCAGAAGCCTCACTTTGCTTCCCCACTGGTTACATCGCAAACCTAGGATCTATATGGCCATTAATGGCTGAAGGTGACACTATCGTGAGTGAAGAACTCAATCATGCAAGTATAATTGACGGTTGCAGAATGTCCCGAAAGGTCGATCGCATGGTCTACAAACATCTGGACATGGAAGATCTAGAGGAGAAACTAAAATCCAGTCAGAAGGAACGAGCAAAAGGTAAGACGATGATAATATCTGATGCAGTCTTCAGCATGGATGGAGATATTTGCAAGCTGTCAGAGATGATCGAGCTTGCAGAAAAATATGATGCTTTCATTTTCATAGATGAGGCTCACGCTTCAGGAGTTCTAGGAAAAACTGGCAAAGGCACTGTTGAACACTTCAACGCCTATGGAAAAGTAGATGTTCAAATGGGCACTTTATCAAAAGCAATAGCTACAGTTGGTGGCTATATTGCGGGCAGTGAAAATCTAGTATACTATCTACGTCGTGCATCCAGACCATTTGTTTTCTCAACTGGATTCCTTGATCCTGCAACATGTGGCGCAACGATGAAGGCTCTTGAAATAATCGAAAGGGAGCCTGAACGCGTGCAAAACCTATGGGATAACACGAAATATTTCAAGAAGGGTCTAGATGACCTAGGGTTCAATACTGGCGTGAGTCAAACTCCAATAACTCCTGTGGTTGTCGGCCCAGCAGATAAGGCTCGTGAATTAAGCAAGTATCTCTATGAAGAAGAGAATATTTACGTTCAAGCCTTTAGCTATCCGGTCGTACCAAAAGACTCAGCCAGAGTAAGAACTATAGTAAATGCTCATCATACAAGAGAACAATTAGACTTAGCTTTAGGCGCATTTGAGAGAGCTGGTAGAAAACTAGATATACTCTGAAGGAATGGTCATTTTTTATTTCCCTCAGAGAATTTTTTTTAAATTTTCAGACACGATTATAGATCTCTTTCAAGATCTGAATATTCTCTTTTAATGTTTTTATCGGATTTTGCAGATTAAGCAACTCAAGTGAATAATATCCATCATATTTCTTTAGTTTCAGAGCTTTGATAGCTTTTTCAAGGTTGCTTATTGGCATAGTGCCAATGTCTAGGGGTGTATGGAGATCATTTTTGCCATCATTATTGTCAAAATGAACATGATACAGCTTCTCAGTGTTCATAATAGCTGTTGTTGGGTCTTCATCTGTCATGTTTAGATGTCCTACATCTATCAATGCCCCGAGATTTTCGATATTAAAATCTCTTATAACTTGATTGAGTTGACTTGCTTCTGATACAATTTTTCCAGGAGAGTTTTCTAAACAAATTTTTACTCCAGAAGATTTCGCATATTCACAAGCTTCATTCAACGAATTATATAATATTTCCAAAGACTGTGCATGATTATTTACATCGCTTTTACTTGTTGGCGTTACGACATAGACTTTGTCTGTTCCAAAGTCGTTCGCCCAATCAACGCAAGCCTTCACATAATCGACAGTACTCTTTCTTATAGATTCATTAGAACTCTCTAAACAAAGTTTACCGCCACTCAATGCCATGGGTGGTCCACAACCTATCATCATGGTCTCTAAACCAATCTTTTCTAATAGACTCTTCATGCCAACCCGCTTTTCTTGAGTAAGCTCTTCAGGATAAGCTAGGATCTCAATTCCATCAAAACCTGCTTCCTTGCCAAGTTCAATTCGTTTCTCTGGCTTCTCTTTTAAAAACGTGGCAGCATTTATTCCAATCTTCAAGATCATACACCATTAATCTCAGTAAAAGTTCAGAATTAATATATACATTTTACATATAGTTGCATGAGTCTATTAGAAAGAGTTTCTTATCAATGTGAGAGATATCATAATGCAACTTTTCAAGATACATACTGGCCTCATCAAACCTAATCAGGATATAATAAATGTGATAATTCACAGTTTGGACACTTCACAGATTAATATCGAAGATAACGATATACTTGCAATTACGAGCAAGATCGTTGCACTATCTCAAGGAAGAATTGTTAAGCTAGAAGAAGTGAAGCCATCAGATCTAGCTCTGAAATTATCTAAAAGGTATAATCTGGATCCTGGGTATGTGGAATTGATCATCCGGGAAGCTGATGAGATCTATGGGGGGACTGATCAGGCTATCTGTACACTAAAAGAAGGCGTAATGATAGCTAACGCTGGTGTCGACCGAAAAAATGTTCCTTTAGGCTATGCAGTGCTTTCACCAGCGAATCCATATGAATCAGCTCAAAACATCAGACAAAGAATCCATGACATTAAGGGAAAATTCGTAGGAATTGTTATTGTCGATAGTAGAGTCACTCCACTTCGTTTAGGAACGGTAGGTGTTGCATTCGGTTTCTCAGGGTTTAGTCCTGTACGTGACTGCAGAGGCTTTAAAGATCTTTATGGTAAGCCATTACAAATAACAAGGCATTGTCAAGTCGATGACTTAGCTGGTGCAGCCCATTTAGTTATGGGCGAAGTGGATGAAAGAGTACCTGCAATTCTGCTAAGAGACACACCTATTATAATATCTCATGACCTAAATAGTCAAATTAATAAGGACTCAGTGATGGTTTCTCCTAACCATTGCCTTTTCATAAATGCTCTAAAGTATGAAAATGAAAACAAAGTAGTGAAGAGAGAATGAAGCCTATAGAATATTACAATAAAGTCTTCAGTTTGTTGGAAGATCATCATAAATGGTTTCAACAATCAATTCCTTTGATTGCATCAGAGAACATACCCTCACCAGCTGTTCGTGAAGCAGTAGTTTCAGATTTTGGAAATAGATACGCTGAGGGGTTTCCCAAAGAACGTGTCTATGCTGGCTGTAAATACATAGATGAGGTTGAACTCCTTTGCATGGAGATGATGAGAGAATTATTTGGGGCAGAATACGCAGATGTTAGACCTGTTTCTGGTGTTAATGCTAACATAGCGGTTTACACTGCATTCACAAAACCTTACGACATAATGATGTCACTGTCAATAGCATCTGGTGGACACATAAGCTTCGGGAAAAGCAAATTCTTCGGAACAGCTGGGTCTGTAAAGAATTTAGAAATAGAATATTTTCCTTTTGACTATGAGACAATGAACATTAAGGTTGAAGAAACAAAAGCTAAGATTCTTGAAATGAAGAAAGAAAACAAGACTTTACCTAAACTAGTAATGTTTGGTGGCAGTGTATTACCATTTCCTCATCCAGTGAAAGAACTAACAGAATTCTTCCATGAACATGGTGCAACGGTGTGTTATGATGCTGCTCATGTAGCTGGTCTGGTGGGTGGAGGACAATTTCAAGACCCACTAAAGGAAGGAGTCGATGTGATGACAGTAAGCACTCACAAAACTCTATTCGGACCACAAGGTGGTGCAATACTATCAAAAGCAATCCATCAAGATGCACTGAAAAAAACTGTATTTCCTGCTACAGTTAGCAACCATCATTTACATCATGTGGCTGGAAAAGCGATAGCCCTTGCCGAGATGTTAGAATTTGGAAAAGAATACACCAAACAGGTTGTGACCAATTCACAAGCACTCGGTCAGGCGTTGAACGATAAAAGCTTCAATGTGCTAGGAAAGAAGAATGGATTCACAAAATCGCACGTACTGATAGTTGATGTATCAGAGATAGCCTTCGGAAGCGATATAGAGAAACTTCTAGAAGACTCCAATATAATATTAAATCGCAATCTTCTGCCATATGATATCAAATTCGGAAGACACTACGATACAACAGGGGGAATTAGACTTGGAGTTCAAGAATGTACAAGGCTCGGTATGAAGACTGACGAGATGAAGCAAATAGCTGATTTCATAGAACGTCTAGTAATAAAGAAGGAAGATCAGAACAAAGTTAGGAATGATGTAATAGAATTCAGGAAAGATTTCCAAAAGGTGCATTATGCGTTTCAGACTGCTACAGAAGCTTATCAATATCTTAGGATAAGAGCCTAATTACCTATCCTTAGAATTCATATCTCTATTATTTTTCATTTTCCAAGATAGGCACATCGTCTCAGGATGTGATGCTTTAGCTTCATTAATTCTCGTAACACTTGTTGAGTAAGGGGCGTTCTTGACCAACTCAGGGGTTGAATAACATTCTTCGGCGACTTTGCATATTGCATCTATCAATCGATCAAGCTCAGCTTTACTCTCTGTTTCTGTAGGTTCTATCATTAATGCTTCTTCAACAATCTGAGGAAAATATGTGGTTGGGGAGTGTACACCATAATCTAAAAGTCTCTTTGAAATATCCCAAGCTCTAATTCCAGTATCTTTGTATATCTTCTCTGCACTTATGACACATTCATGTTTAACAAGACTATTTGGGTAATAAGGAATTGTATATTTCTTATTCAAAGAGATCTTTCTAGCAATATAGTTTGCATTAAGCACAGATAGTTCACCCACAGATTTTAATCCATCCCAACCCATGCTCAAAATGTAAGTGTAAGCTCGCAACAAAACTGCAACATTACCATAGAATCCTCTTATCTTACCAATACTATGAGGTCTATCATAATCTAGAGAGTATCTCTTACCATCGTAAACGACTAATGGCACAGGTAAAAAATCTTCAAG
>JAGLGJ010000170.1 GCA_023144075.1 Candidatus Bathyarchaeota archaeon
GATACTACGGATACTACGGATACTACGACTACAACGACCACGACAACTACGACTGATACTACGACGACAACGACTACCGATACTACGGCAAGTGGTACTGCAACAAGTGGTACTGCAACAAGTGGTACTGCAACAAGTGGTACTGCAACAAGTGGTACTACAACAAGTGGTACTACAACAAGTGATACTACAGGAATAGCATCAACTGACACAACAACTACAGGTGCAACAACAACTAGCTCAGCCCAACCCACAACGACCACAACATCTGCAAGCACGACAACAACTGGAACAACAACTCGCCGTACAACGACTTCAGGAACCACAACAACTGAGACGCAATCATCTCAGCAGGAGACTGAGAGTGCTCATGATTCAAAGGAGTATGAAAGAATTACCAATGCTGCCGCAATGTTGCAAATAGCATCTACAGCTTCAGGCTCAAATAAAATAACGGAGAAAAATAAGCAAGTAGGATATTATCAAGATTCAACCGCCTATGCAGATTCCTATTATTTTGACGATTACCTATACAATCAATATTATCCTAGCCCCTACTACTATCCATACTACAACAATTATCCATACTATGATTACCCATACAACTACGGTTATCCCCGCAGTTCAACACTCGAAGCATCCCACACATTCACATACGAGCCGGAGTACCTGCTGACAGTCCAGAATCCACATGGAGCATCAATAGAAAAATCTGGATGGAAACAAAAGGACACCACTGTAACGCTGACAACGCCAGAGAAGATTGAAGAATCAAATACGGAAAGATATGTTTTCAAGGCTTGGTATATCGATGGTTCGGAAAATGCTGGCAGTACAATTACTCTGACTATGAATAAGCAATATAATGTCAGAGCAGAATATGAAACACAATACTATCTTGAAGTAAGATCTGAAATCGGTAGACCACAAGGCTCTGGATGGTACGATGAAGGATACTCTGCAATAATTACAGTTGATCCTGATGTTCCGATGTTAGGATTCTGGGGATCTTTGGGTGCAAAGTACGTCTTCGATAGATGGAGTGGAATATCAAGTGGAGATATATTTGGCGCAACAATCAAAGTTGTAGTAGAAAATCCGATGACGGTAAATGCGATCTGGAGAGTGGATTACTCGTATGCTTACATGATTTTGGCAATAATCTTGGTGGCTGCTTTGCTATTGATAGTTGTTACAGTAATCGCTTTAACGAGAGGTATAACTTTTAGAAGAGAGCGTGGCTCACCACCATTGGATACGCTGAATTTACGATATTCTCAAGGCGAGATATCAAGAGCAGATTATTTGAAGATGAAGAAAGATCTCGAAAAATCTTGAACCCTTTGGTATTTTTCTTTATTACTTGATCCCAAATCAACAATGTAGAAATTATCTCGAACTGAATTTTCTAACTGCAATACGAAAATTCATGGAATCTGTTTAAATGGAAACAACAGAATAAATCCAATTAGCACGGCGAATAAATAGCACAAAATAACAATCTTGTCGGTTTTTCGATCATAAAATAAGTAAGAAATTGCCAAGCATACACTCGGAAGAGTTGGAAGAAAATAAAATAGATACATTATTCGATGAGTAATGATTGACATGGGGTAGAATGGCAAGTAAGTCATAACAAACCATATAGTCGCGAATAGTGCTGTTTCGTCCCTTTTCTTATAAACCGCATATATGCAATATGCTATTGTTGGAATAGCTAGGTATATAATTAGTGGATTGATGGCTCCTTGGAAGGCAACTGAAGGATGACTGCTGATCAGTTTACCATTAGCACGGACATCTACGTTGACAGTTAAGTATGGTATTTTCACTTCATTGATTAACCACTGCCAAGGATAGCTCGCTATTCCCTCAGGAGCAGCACTAGTCAAAGATTTGTAATAGTCATACATGTATGAGATGTGATCAAGGGGATTGTTGTATCCTACCCATATTCTATCGAAAATTGTGAGAAGAATAATCCCAGTAATGACGTAAGTTATCACATATTTTTCCAACCAACTTAGTAGCTTTCTCCAATCCAAATTCTCGTGCGTGCTCCTTGACTTTATGAAACTGTTAACGAAATGAAATATGATAATCACCAGGAAACCATAGAGGCCTCCAAGTTTTGATAGGGTGGCGAGCGCCATGAAAAAGGCGCTCAAATATGTTTTCTCTTTTAGATACAGGTAGAAACCGAGAAGTATGAACGCAAGCATGAAAATATCTAGAGTCGCAATTCGGCTGTGTACAAAAGTTAGATTGCTGAATGCAAATAAGAGGGATGCGAATAATGCAAGTTCACTTTTTTTCGATAATCTCTTGACAAGTAAATAAAATGCAAAAAGTGCGATTGCCCCAAATATGATACTTGGGATCCTCCATCCCCAAGCATTATCGCCAAAGATCATCATCGAAAAAGCAATAATGCCTTTAGCTAGAAATGGATGTTCACGGTTAGGATCTGTACCTGGGGTTGCATCGGAATAGACATCTGGATCATGTGGAAGGCTCAGAATGTTTCTAGCCACATTCACATAATATTTTTCGTCAAATATGAGGCTGCCATCAGGTTTATCGATCCATAAGAATCCTAGGAGTAGACTTGCTAAAAGTAGATAGATGAATATTCTGTCAAAGATGTTTTTTCCAGGATCAAAGTCTGATTTTAATGGTCCGAGAAAACGGCTCATATTTTGTCTTTCCTTTGTTCCTAACATCTAAATTGAATGTTATCGTCGAAAAAGGTTCTTACCCGATTTATTTGTATCTTTCAAATGCGATCCCAACGCTTTTATATATTTGTGTCAGCCATGACCTGGTTGGTTATCATGGCAAGAAATTATTATTTCTCTATTTTTACAATGCTGATGCTATCAACATTATTGATAGGTAGTTCAATCGTTTCTGTG
>JAGLGJ010000171.1 GCA_023144075.1 Candidatus Bathyarchaeota archaeon
CGCAGGGCGCCATGTATTACTCACATTTTAACGGTTCATTATGGTTGAAAACACAATTTGATCTTCCATTCCAAGTATTGCAGGATAATGTGGTTATACCTGAGTTTCCAGCTGGTGGAATGATGGCGTTAATCTTAGCTTTGGGTTTTACAATGGTGATAATTGTTAGAAGGCATAGGCTAGATAAGCGAGCCATACCATAAAATAAAGAAGGGGTTTGGGAAATTCTTTCCCCAACATGCACAGACATTCATAGTGTGTGTGTCTATAGCTGGTGAGAGCATCCAAAATTGAAAAATCATATTTGGGTGATTAGGAGTTTATTCTTGTGTTAATTAGGGACGTATCCCGTTGAGCTGGTTAGAATATTAGGCTGTAATCAAAAACAGGATTCACACTTAGATGAGTGTGCATACCGCCCGATCCACCACAATAATAACGCGCATTATTAGATGAAGCATGCGTTTGATTTACTTTCTAGATTGGTGTGCATGTTTATTACGGAGAACGTACACGCCTAAATCTTCTCATAGAATCGGATGAGTTGTGGAATGTTCTTCTCTATGGTGTATTCATGTCTGATTCTTAGAGCATTCTCTTGTAGCTTCTCTAGGTTGGTGTCGTGTATTAGTTGGGTTAGGTCATCAATATTTTTGAAGACGAGTCCTACTTTATGCTTCTCAATGAACTCTTTGATTGTTTTGTGGTGGAAGGATAATATGGGTAGACCACAGGAGATGTACTCTAGGGTCTTGTTTGGAAATGCTACGTCCGTGTGAGGTTTGTTTCTGGACTCGTTCAAGCTCAGCCATCCGTAATCGTATTGTGTGAGCTCCTCAAACAATGCCATACGGTCTAGATGGCCATGATAATGTATGAAATTATTACCTTCACTCAATTCTTTGTAGGCTTGATGCTCGAAGGTCACATAGATGTGGATGTGAATACCCTTGTCAGCAACCTGCTTGAATATTTCGAGTAAATTGTAGTGGTCTCCTTGCTGGCTGCTTAAGGTACCTATGAAAACGATATGTGTAGAACCGTCATCGGCCGATATCTTCTTCGCATTTTGAGGGAAGTTTGATTGGGAAACATAGTTGGAGAAGACCAGGTCTTTGTTTGGATCGACATTGTATCTTCCTTGAATATAATCTTGTACACCTTTGGATGCATATATTCGGGCGTCACTATCTTCGTTGGCTGCCTTCTCGTAGTCGCCATATTTGGCGATCTCTTCAGGACCATCTCTTACATAGTATCCTGTCTCACGTAGCGCTAACGCCTCATGAGTATCATGTATGATTGGGGTTTTATCCACAGTTTTTGTCGCAGATATCGTCAGTAGATCAGGGGCATTATGACTGTGTATAATGTCAGGATTAGATTTTCTAATCAGATCTCGCATATTCTTATCGAGGTTGCTTGGGTCTAGCTTAATCGACTCGTCAAAGAACTCATCACCGTAACCGTAAAGGTCACGCAGCGGATGATATAGGTGACCTACGTGAAGAGACAGGTCTTTCCCAAACGTCTTCCGCAATCCATAAGCGTATTTTAAAGTTCTAATGCAAGGTTGAGGTTGCAGGAATAAAATTCTTATTTTTCAATACCTCCATAGTCCTATAATAGCTTAATCTCCAGTCTGACCAGCAAAAATCCGTTTTAAGAACCCGATTAGTAAGATTCATCTCGGACAGATTAGACGTGACTCCGCCCATCCAAAGATTGCCAGTGAATCTTTAAGCAATGCTGACCTGATATATAAAAAACACGTTTTACTATACGAAGTTGAACGATTGAAAGTTAGCAGCCAAATGGTTTTGGTATTTGATCTGTATCTTGAGCAAGTATGGACTGTATGCACCCTCACAGCTGTCAATATGAAATAATGATCTCATAGTGGATGTAATTTAATAAAATGCTTACTTTGCAATACTTGCGTATTATAGAATTAATTTCTGTATTTGTTTTTTCCAAATATATTTTCTTAAATCTTCATCGAAAGGATGGAAATAAGGATCGTTTCTTAATCCGAATGGTCGGATGAAATAATCCAAGGCTATTCTAAAATAAGTTATTGGTAGGCGGCGATCGATCAGTACATATTTCACACATCTATATAGAACCTCTAGTGGATGATATCCTAAACATTTCATTGCTAAGCCCCAGTCAGTAAATTTGTGTTCTTTTCCAAGGGGTCTAAGGTGTTCATATCGCAGCTCGGTGAAGTTTTGTATTTCATATCCGAGTTGTAGAGCCTTATGTAGAATCCATCCTTCATATCCATAGTATGGTGGATATTTGTTACCTATTTTTTTGAAGAAACTATTTCGTATGATACGTCCTGAACCTCTGGGAGTCGCATCTGGAATAATATTGTTAATATCGCCAGATGTAACTACCATTTTTGGATTGTTTTCCATTTTATCGATTAGAAATTCATTATAATCGCTTGGATAAATGCAGTCATCGCCACTTATCATGGTATATCGGGTTTCAACTCCAAGTCTTTCAACTTCTTTTATAGCAAGGTTGAAATTGTGGGGCAGTCTACGGACTTCAAATCCTTTGTCTGGAAGAGTTACGATGTGAATTCTTTTTGGGAATTTGTTAAGGAATCTTTTTAGTATCAATGGGGTTTCGTCTTTGGATCCGTCATCTACTATGCAAATTAATTTGGCAGGTACAGTTTGTTTCAGAATTGAGTCTAACGTTTTAGTAATCAAATTCTGACCATTTCTGGTAACGAGAAGTACCCAGTACTCCATTCTTGTTTTCAAAATAATTCTACAACTCGCGAGCACTCTTAACGTATATTATTACTAGCCAATATTGTAAATTATGTTCATGTGGATGTCCACGTCA
>JAGLGJ010000172.1 GCA_023144075.1 Candidatus Bathyarchaeota archaeon
ATTATTTCTGTTGCTGTTTTAAGCTGTTGTAGTTTACCTTGAGATACTGGTCCAACACATCTGACCATTAATCCTGGTCCTGGGAAAGGTTGTCTTTCAGACATTTCTTTGGGAAAGCCAAGTTTTCTTGATAGGATTCTGACTTGTGGTTTGTATAGGCTAGCTACTGGTTCGACTACTGCGTATCCGTATTTCTCTTTTGGATCAATCCCTATTTGCTCTAGTACGTTATGTTGTGTTTTGACTCCGCCTTTTGTTTCTATAAGATCTGGAGCTATGGTTCCTTGAACTAACCATTCGCATTTTTCTTTTTTTGCTGTATCAGCAAGTGTTGAGTAGAAGGTGTGTCTGAAGGCTTTACGTTTTTCTTCTGCGTCTGTTAAGCCCTTTAGGTTTTTCATGAAACTTTTTTGAGCTCTGACTATTTTGAGTGGGAGTTTGAGAGGTGGTTTAGCTAAATTTCTTTTTACTCTTTCAGGTTCGCCCTTTCTCATGAAATTAGTATCGATGAATACGCAAACCAAATTCTTCCCTATAGCTCTTCTAGTAAGTCCGGCACATGTAGTGCTGTCAACACCACCTGATACTGCAATGATTGCTTTATCATTTCCTAGGGTCTTTTTGATTTCTTCTGTTTGAAGCTGTATGAAGCTGTTAGCATCAAAAATTTTCGTATCAGATGACATGAATCAAAAAAAGGTGTTGTGCGACCTTATCAGTCTTTATTCATCTAGCCATATTATTTCTGTATTATTGTTATTGCAGTATTGCAGCGCTAAACATATTTTTTTAATCCCTACCCCCCACTATAGTTATTAAATAACAGGATATTGGGGGTTATATATTGTTATAGCGCCATTATGTTTCTTATATTCGATATTATTAGATATTAAAGCGTATTTATCATATATGTTTCAATTATAATGGTTGTAACTGATTTTTATCAGATAATAGGTTTATAATACGCGTGTTTGCTCTTCTGCTTGAGGCTGTTTGCTTTAAGTTGGTAGTTTAGTGGTGTGGTTTGAGATTTAGGATTCTTTAACGTTTACTAGATAGCTGTACATGCCCCACTATCGCTTTCTATATGTTGAAAACGGTGACTGCATTCGCGACATAAATAAGCATTATAACCCGCACGCGTAGTGTAACTCTCCCAGAATCCAAGTTCCCCATTAGATTATAGGAAAGATCTGACCATTATCTCACGTGATTGTTCAGAGATGAACCAAATGAACTCCAGTAGCGACATTATAGGTAAAGGAACTTGGCTTGACAAAATTGCATATGAACTTTTAGATAGGGAAAACAAATTAAAAAGAAAAAGTGATAAGATAAAAACTGAGAGTGGTCTAGGAGCATCCGGCATACCACACGTTGGAAGCTTAGCAGACTGTGTAAGATCATATGGGATCAAGCTTGCGCTTGAGATTCAAGGTCAGCCTGCAGAATATATCGCTTTTTCAGATGACATGGATGGATTAAGAAAAGTTCCAACTGGTTTTCCAGAATCTCTAAAACAGCATCTAGGTAGACCAGTATCATCCATACCCGACCCATTCGACTGCCATCCAAGCTATGGGGATCATATGAGTTTCATGCTAAGAGACGCACTTGACAAATGCAATATCGAATACCAATTCTACTCTGCCAAAGAAAGTTACCAACGAGGCCTTTTCAATAGCCAAATAGAGAAGATCCTATCTAATGCATCCAAAGTCGGCGATATCATAAAGGAAGAGCTGGACCAAGAAAAATACACGGAAATTCTACCATATTTCCCGATCTGCACATCATGTGGCAAAATATACACAACAAAAGCAACCAAGTTTCTACCCCAAGAGAAAAAAATACTCTACATTTGCGAAGGAGTAATCCTGCGAGACCAAAAAGTCGAAGGATGCCTTCACAAAGGTGAAGCAGACTATACTAAAGGAGAAGGTAAACTAAGTTGGAAAGTAGAGTTTGCCGCAAGATGGGATGCATTGAAAATCGGATTTGAGGCATATGGAAAAGATATCGCAGATTCAGTAAAAGTTAACGATAGAATCTGTGAAGAGATACTTGACTACCCTCACCCACATCATGTAAGATATGAAATGTTTTTAGATGAGAGAGGAAAGAAAATCTCAAAATCCCTTGGCAATGTTTTTACTCCACAAGTCTGGCTGAAATATGGAACTTCACAATCACTGCTATTATTAATGTATAAACGAATTGTTGGTAGCAGAGTCGTCAGACCAGAAGACATCCCAGCTTACATGGATGAATTAGACACCCTTGAAAGAATATACTTTGGAAAAAAGAAGATTAATGATAAAAAAGAAGATTCAAAACTCAAAGGCCTTTATGAATATTCATGGCTACTTAAACAACCCAACAAGATCGGTATCCATGTCCCATATGCTCTTCTAGCCAACATAGCATCATTTGCTCCAGAGAATAATCAGCAAGAGTATATCTTGACTAGACTTCGAAAATACAATTATCTAAAGAATTCACCGACTGATGAACTAATCAAAAAGATTGAATGTGCAATCAATTGGTCAGCAGACTTTGCGAAAATTCAATCAGAACCTATTGAGTTAAGCACTACTGAATGTAATGCTATAAAAGAACTCGTTGAAGCAATTCCAAATGAAAAAGATGAAAACAGCCTACAAAACTTAATATTCAACACAGCGAAAAAACATGAAATAAAGCCAGGTAGATTCTTCCAAATACTATACCTATTATTAATAGGATCACAATCGGGTCCAAGATTGGGTACATACATCTACGATTTAGGTATAGAAAAAACAACTCAAATCTTAAAAAAAGAGATCGAATCAAGCTGTTGAA
>JAGLGJ010000173.1 GCA_023144075.1 Candidatus Bathyarchaeota archaeon
GGTGAGACCGTAGTCGTCTGGGATTCTGGAAAGCTAACGCTGACATCGACGTCATATATCGGTTCAAACTCGTTAAAGATGGTGATGATGACAGTTGTGTTAAATCCTGCATTCAGGGTTGTAGGCTCTCCCGTAACTTCTAATCTCGTTTGTTGTCCTGCAACATCTGTTGTCAGATTAACAAGAGATATTGAGAGAACTAGAAAGATCACACAAATCAAGTTCATATGTTTTAAGTTTGTCAATTTTAATTCCTCTTATTCTTTTCTTAAAGCCTCAATGGGAGTGAGTTTAGATGCTCTCCAGGCAGGATACAGTCCTGCTATAATGCTAAGAGTGAATGATAGGATAAATATCTGTAAAAGATTTATCGGTACAAAATAAGGA
Source organism: Candidatus Bathyarchaeota archaeon (assembly GCA_023144075.1). Taxonomy (GTDB): domain Archaea; phylum Thermoproteota; class Bathyarchaeia; order 40CM-2-53-6; family RBG-13-38-9; genus RBG-13-38-9. Next base: position 388 of record JAGLGJ010000173.1, read on the forward strand.
GTGAAGGACATTCCGCCTCTTCCAAAAGGCATGATCGCAATCAAGGCATAAGCTCCGCCAAGACCGAGCAGTAGTCCCAATAGTCCACCGATGAAACCTATTGTCATAGATTCTGAGAGAAACATGAAAAGTATGTTTCTTTTTCCACATCCTAGGGCCTTCAACAAACCAATTTCACGAGTTCTTTCCATAACAGATGTATAGAGTGTAGTAATTATTCCGACGGCTCCAACAAACATTGACACTCCAGCTATTGCTGATATGAATCCAGTGAAGGCTCCAAGAGACTCCTGTATAGTACTTGTTATTGCCTTGGGCGAGGTAACTCCTATATTCTTTCCATAGATCTTTCTAATACTCTCTTCTACAGCATCATTCTCTTCAGGATCTCTAGTAATTGCATAGATGCCATTATAGGATCCACCTTTATCGAATAAAGCATTGGCTGCTGATGGTGAAATATATGCCTGATTGTCGATCTGAAGGTTGCCTAGCTCCTCGATTATTCCTTTCACTTGAAAACTCTTTGTTTCAGTTTTTTCGGTTCCCCTTTCAGTTTCTACTGTCGTGTATTCAATCGATATTGTTTGGCCTCTCTTTGCAAACGGCCTGTCTAGATCTGATGGATGAGCCACGTTATAACCCAACAATATGCCTATGGAATCCTGAGTCGACACATATGATCCTGACTCAAGACTGATCTTTGGGGCAATATACTTTAACTTGTTTTGATCTATTCCAACTACGCTCATGGTTTTCTCTTCACCTGCTGACTTCAAAGATGCAACACCAGAAACATAAGGAACTGCATATGTTACACCATGAATCTTCTCAATTGTTTGAACAGTGCCAGACGTAAGCTTCATCGTAGTACTGGAAGATTGCGGTCTACCAAAACCGCCTCCGCCTCCTGAGGGAGTAACAATTAAGACATTTGCACCTAGCGATCCAAATTGTTCGGTGAAAAAATTGTCCATGCCTCCGCCAAGACCATGTACAGAAGTCATCAACGCTGCTCCCATAATTACCATCATTATTGTAAGACCTGATCTCAGCTTTCGTTCTTTGAGGGCAGCAAATGATAATCTGATCAGTTCAAAAATGCTCGTCATGATTTCTTCTATTTCTCCTGATATTCATTAATCGATTTGGCAGACCCACTATTCTTATCAGTAGAGGTATTGTGGAAAACTAGTCCGGGTGTCTCTTTTTCTACAATACCGTCTCTGAGGTGTAGAATTCGCTCTGACTTTTCAGCCAACTCAATGTTGTGAGTGACTATTACAATTGTTGTTTTTCTCTCCTCATTCACTCTAAGGAGAAGATTTCCTATCTCCTGACCAGTTTTACTGTCAAGATTTCCAGTAGGCTCATCAGCAAGAATGAATGTTGGCTGATTTATTAGCGCTCTTGCTATTGCAACCCTCTGTTGTTCTCCTCCGCTGAGCTCTGTAGGCTTTCTATTGGCTTTCCCACGTAAACCAACTAAATCAAGTAACTCAATGGCACGCCGTCTTCTGATTGTCTTTGGAATTCCTCTTATTATTGCAGGTAACTCAACATTCTTTGTAACTGTAGATCTGTTGATCAGATTATAGGATTGAAAGATGAAACCAATCTTTCTGTTACGAAATCTAGATAAAGCCTCATCCTTGAGTCTTGCAATATTTATCCCATCAATGATTATCTTTCCGCTGGTAGGCCTATCTAAGGCACCCAACAAATTGAGTATAGTAGATTTTCCGCTACCTGAAGGCCCTATAATAGAAACTATCTCACCATTTCTAACCTTCAAGTTAACGCCGCGTAAAGCATGAACCTTGACCATTTTCCCCATGATGAATATCTTTTTTAGATCTACTAGTTCAATCGCAAATCCATTTATTCTATTCATCATGGCAGACATCATTTTTAGCATGCACTTATTCAGTGGACTAATATATTCATTGGTTTTTCAGAGTTATCCATAATTTATTCCAAATTTCTTCAAAATTCGAACATATTTTTGCTAGCGCGCACTAAATCCCAATTATAGCCAGATAGCGCACTTACTGACCAAATAGAATATTCTAATAATATAGTAAGGATGTCTGGATGCTAACATAACATTTCAAGTATGTAGTCAGAACACTAGATGAGGGAATGCGTATGACGAGACGAAGTGACATTCATAAGATTATGATTATTGGATCCGGACCCATTGTAATCGGACAAGCATGTGAATTTGATTACTCTGGAACACAAGCATGCAAAGCTTTACGATCTTTAGGTTACGAGATTGTTCTTGTTAACTCGAATCCAGCAACAATCATGACTGATCCCGCTACGGCTGACGCCACCTATATCGAACCACTCAACTTGGAAACCATGATAAAAATTATTGAAAAGGAGCGGCCAGATGCAATACTTCCAAACCTTGGAGGCCAGACTGGCCTAAACTTGAGTTCAAG
>JAGLGJ010000174.1 GCA_023144075.1 Candidatus Bathyarchaeota archaeon
AAGTCCCCATGGCGAATTCGTCCATATTTGTCTTTCCAATAAAAATAGCATCTTGCGATCTTAATCTCTCAATGACTGTTGCATCATAGGGTGGTATGAAGTTCTCTAACATTTTTGAAGCGCATGTTGTCTTTACATTGTTTATGCAGATGTTATCTTTGATAGCAACCGCAACGCCAGATAAGGATCCAACTTTTTCATTCTTACGAATTCTAGAGTCGATTTCTTTGGCTTTTTCAAGAGCAATGTTTTCTGTTAAGGTAATGAAAGCATGAATCTTATCCTCTACTTCTTTTATCCTCTCGTAACATTTGTTCACATATTCCTCGGCTGTGATTTCCTGAGTTCTTATTTTACTTACAAGCTCTGAGGCTGATAACTCTAGAATTCGTGACATAGCTTATTCAACTAGACGATTCGAGGCGCTTTGATGAATCTATCTTTCTTGACAGGCACAATCTTTAGAATATTTTCTGCAGATTTTATTTCTGGCTCATCTTCTCTCATAACGTTTACAACATCTACAACATGATGAGTAGGTTCTACTCCTTCAGTATCAACTTCATCGAGTTTTCTGAAATAATTCAGGATCTCACCCATCTCATCCGCATATTTACTCTCTTCTGAGTCTGCTATCTTTATTCTGGCCAGCCAAGCGAGATGTTTGACTTGCTCTCTTGTTATCTTTTTATCTTCTGACATAGCTGCACCCTCATGGTGTGAGTCTTTGAGGATCTCTCGGGAAGAGTACTACTTCTCGGATATTTTCAATATTTGTTAGCATCATTATGAGTCTGTCTAAACCCAATCCGAATCCTGCATGAGGCGGCATACCGTAATCGAAAATCTTTAAGTGATAATCAAAGTTCTTTGGCTCAAGACCTTTCTCAGCTATTCTTTTCGCCAGATCTTCTCTATTACTTATTCGTGTGCCACCGGATACAAGTTCTATGGGTCCACACATTAGGTCGAAAGACTCGCAAAGCTCTTGATTCGCTGTCTTCGGTTTAATGTAGAATGCCTTTGAAGTCGTAGGCCAATCAATTATGAAGTAATATTGTGGAAATTGCTTGGAAATCTCTTTGAGGGATGCTGTGGAAAGATCATCTCCCCACTCAATCTTCACATCTGTCTTCTCTAGAGCCTTTAGAACTTCATCATACGTGACTTGTTTGAGAGGTAACTGTGGAGGATCCAGTTTAACATTCAGGATTGAAAGTTCATCTTTACACTTTTCATTAAGTGAAATCACAATGTGCTGTATCATTCTCTCAAGTAGTTCCATCACGTCTACATAGGTTACGTATGCTTGTTCGACATCAACGGAAATAGCTTCACTTAGATGTCTTAATGTTCTGAATGGTTCAGCCCTGAATATTGGGGCTATCTCGAAGACTTTTTCAAATATACTTGATAATTGCTCTTTGTATAGTTGGGGGCTTTGAGCAAGGAAGGCTTCTTTATCGTAATAGAGTAGAGGAAAGAGTGCGGCTCCGCCTTCGGTTGCGGATGAAATTATTTTTGGAGTGTTTATCTCAAGAAAATCCTCATCATGAAAGAATTGTCTCATAACCTCAAGAACCACGTTTCTAATTTTGAAAATGGCTTGAGATCTAGGACGTAAAAGGTCGATTACACGGAGATCAAGTCTCTTATCAATACTCTGTTCGATTCGTCCATGAGGATCAAAAGGAAGTTTCGTTTTTGGTTGACTAAGAATCTTAATCTTTGAAGGATTGATCTCAGCACCATGAGGCGCTTTTGGCATGCTTTTGACTGATCCTTTGATTCCTATCACACTATGAAGTTCTAGATTCTTTATATCCTCCACGACTTCTTTTGGAGACTTGTCCCGGTGGATAGTTACCTGTACGATACCCTTCATGTCTTGGAGAATGAGGAAAGTGATACCGCCTTGCTCGCGCCTAGTCATTACTCTACCAAATACAGTAATTTCTTTACTTTCAAGATCTGGAGTGACATCAGTCGAATAACAAGTTCTCCGCCATTCGTTTAGGTCCTCCGAGACTTTACTCAAACTCTATACACATACTCCCAGTAATCCTGACCCTCTTTTATTACTTTTAATCTCTCACCTTTATTCGAGTAACTCAAAAGTATTTATTACGAATATGGTTTGAGGAACTCTATTAAGAGTTCAATAATACCTCCAATTTCATCAAGATAAGATGTGAATAATGTGACCGAGCATCTAGTGAAAACATCTAATCTGTCGAAAAGCTATGGGGACATATTCGCCATTAGAGATGTAAGTATTGAGATTAACCAAGGCGAAATTTTTGGTTTGATGGGACCTAACGGGGCTGGCAAATCGACTTTAATCAGGATCTTATCAACTCTGACCCGATCTTCCAGCGGTAAAGCTTCGATCTTCGGCTATGATTTGAGAAAAGATCAACGTCAGGTTAAGAAACTGATTGGTATTGTACTTCATCATAACCTTCTCTATGATGAATTGACCGCTAATGAGAATCTCTCTTACTATTTGAGATTGTATGGCTTCAGAAATAAAGAAGCAATTGAACAAATAATTTTCGAAAAAACATCACAATTCAATATTGCTGATCGAGTGGAAGATCAAATTGGAACATTATCAAGCGGACAAAGGAAACGGTTTGACATAATCAGGGCTACAATACACAATCCCAAGCTACTGCTCTTAGATGAGCCGTTCTCGGGTCTTGACCGACAAGGGATAGCCCAGCTCAAAGACTTTTTTAATTCCACAAAGAAGAACTCAACCATTCTATTTTCTACACATAACCAGCAGATTGGTGAAGAAGTTTCTGACAGGATTGCTACAATAGAGAA
>JAGLGJ010000175.1 GCA_023144075.1 Candidatus Bathyarchaeota archaeon
CATAAAAGCTATATGGTAATGTTTAAATCCTTAATTAGGACACTCTAAATCTTGGATTGGAGAAACCATGATCGTGGGATGCTTTAATAAAAGAATTCGGGTAATTACAGTATTCCTAATTATCTTTACACTCTCGCTTATCATATTTCCAAGTTATACATCAGCACAGGATCCTAAACGAGATTACGGAGCGGCAACTACTACAACGCTTCAGCGTATGCTCGACGCTTGGGATAAAGGGCCATTCTGTGCAAGTTGTCACAAATTGTCTTATCCGCTTCCTCCTGAGAAGTCATTTAATACATCTGTTCTGACTCGTGAGCCAAGGTCCGTAGCGATCGATATGGAACCTAACCTTGAGCGTCTAACATATGATGCTGGAAGAGATGTAGGTGCGTTCTACAGTCCGAGCGGAGATAGGATAGTTTGGGTGACCGATAGACTTGGAAACTGGACAATCTGGAGCATGAACCCCGATGGAAGCGATAAGAAGTTGATAACTCCCAATGATGTGATAAGTGGTTGGCCCTCATGGAGTCCTGACGGAAAAGAAATTGCATATTGGTCTTGGGATATTATGTCAGGAACCGGTGACATCTGGACGATGAAAGTTGATGGTAGCGCAAAAGTCAAACTAACTACTGATGGTAGTTTCAAGGGGCCTCCGATGTGGAGTCCAAGAGGTGATAGAATAGCCTATACCTCTAACTTGACAGGAAACATCGAAGTTTATGTGATCAATATAGATGGAAACGATAATAGACAAATAACAACTGGGCATTCACCCAAATATTCTGTTGAAACCAGAGTAACATGGCATCCTGATGGAGAGCGACTCTACTATCAAGCATTAACTTTTCCAATTCCAGAACGAACATACACCATCATCCCTGGTGACGTTGCCTTTGTTGAAATTTTTATGATCAATGTTGATGCTGGTTACGAATATAATTTGACACCCAAACTGCATGAGAATGTTCGCAGCGTAAGCCCAGATGGAGAGAAAATGGCATGTATCTCATTGAGATCAAATAACTATGGTGTTTGGATCATGAATGCTGATGGAACAGATCAAACTAGACTAACTTGGGATGGTTTCGGAGATAGAGCACCACATTTCAGTCCTGACAGTCAAAAAATTGTCTACTGGTCAACGGCACACGCAAACCAACCAGACATATGGATGATAAATCAAGATGGAAGTGGAAAAACAAGATTAACGACTAGCCTATACCAAGATGTTTATCCATCTTGGAGTCCAGATGGAAAGAAAATCATCTTCGAATCTGATAGAGCTGGCAACTTTGATATCTGGCAAAAAACTCTTGACGAACCCATAAAAGTGAATCTAGATTATGAGACGTGGGCAACTCCTGGCAGTGTGAATAAAGCCTCTTTAACAGTAAAACTCAACGATCCTAATAACGAGATAGAGCTGCAGAAAATTGCTTTACGTCCAGATTGGGAGACGGAAGAGCATTATATCGATTATTCTGAATCACTTCCAACGACTCTGACTAACTCGAATGATGCTCGAGTTTTTACTCTCAACATTGACATACCAAAAGATGTTGAATTGGGATACCACTTCTATGATGTCAGAGTTGAGTACTCCGAAGTGGTCAATAAAGTCTCCAGTCAAACACGCATTTACGATTCCACAGGCGGAGACTTGGAAATAGATCACTATGACCGTACAAAATGTGCAGAACTGAATAAGATAATAAATGATGAACTTACAGAAGTTCACAAGAAGAAAATCAATGAATCTATAGCTCAAGGTGAATTCTCTGCAGAAATGGTTGAACCTCTCAAAGGTTACTTGGATTTTCTTGTAAAACCTGAAGCAGAATATTTCCTAAAAGCAAATGATGAATACTATAAGGCTGTACAATTACGTCGCAGTGGGCGATATTCAGAAGCGGTTAATCGTTTCAAAGGAATTGAAGACATATTGGTTGGGCAAGAACCTGAATTAGATGAAGCAAATAACAACGGAATAATGATCGTTTATGCCCTAATACCTTTAGCAGCTATTGTTATAGCGGTTACTTTGATAATTAGGAGAAGAAAGGCAGACTAGTAATATCGTAAAATAATCTTTGCACCCATAACGTCACGAGACGTTTTAAATCATTGAATTAAACACAACTAATAATCCTTAACTCTGCATTTACCCATGGTAAATAATGAATTCTTAATGTTTTTTATGAAGATTCCACCCGTCATATTTAAATGACCCACTTACCATGTGAACATAATAATGAAATGGATTATATGAGTGAAAAAATTGAGAAACACAGCACTCTTCATGATTCTCACATTAACAATAATATTCACATCTAATTCATTAGGCTCAATTTTAATCAGAGAAACCATAAACAATGATTATTCCGAACTTTACGTCTCAGCACAATATCCTTATTCCACATATATTACACATTCACAATATTTCGTGACAATATCCATCTCAGGACTTCCTTCAGAGTATTCAGCTATCGTTAAGATAAATGGAAATGACGCTGGAACAGTTAAAGGAGGATCATCTAAAGAATTTGAAGTTGAAAGCACCAAGTCGCATGTTTTTCAGATTGAAAATCAAATATCTGGGAAAGATGGTGTAAGGTATATTTGCCAGGAATCTACTTGGACACTTGAACAAGCGCAAGAGCCCTACACGCCTTATGCATATTATAACTATCCATATTATTCACAAAATTATCCTCCTTACAGTTATAGCGGGACCACAACAACAACAACAACAACAACAACTACAGATACTACGGATACTACGGATACTACGACTACAAC
>JAGLGJ010000176.1 GCA_023144075.1 Candidatus Bathyarchaeota archaeon
AAAGCCATTGATCCTGCCTTTTACGTAGGCAAAGGAAAACTTGATGAGATCAGAAGGACCATCGAAGAAGATTCAATTGAGGTTGTGATCTTTACTCAACAACTTTCTGCTGGCCAAATATTCCGAATAAAAAAGCAACTTGGTGATAGAGTTCGCGTTCTCGACAGAAATTTACTCATTCTCGAAATCTTCGAAAAACGTAGCGCCACAAAAGAGGCCAAGCTTCAAGTGACATTAGCCAGATTGCGCTACACATTTTCCTGGGGTAGAGAAGCGGTTAGGATGCAAGGGATTGCTGGCGAGCAAGTGGGTGGAGGCGGCCCAGGTCAGTACCCCTACAAAGCCTATGAATCAGCCTCACGTAAACGAATAAGCAAAATCGAAGGTCTACTCCGTGAAATAAGATCGAAGAAAACTCATCTTCGCGAGCACCGAGGAAAAGCTGGATTTCGAATCGTGGCTTTGACAGGCTACACTCAAAGTGGGAAAACTACACTATTCAACAAACTGGCTTCAGAATCAAAGGAAACAGGCATGGGCCCCTTCACTACGCTATCCACATTTGCACGAAAAGTCTCAACATCTTCACAAAGAAAAACTGCCGATTCTTTCATAATTATTGACTCAATTGGATTCATAGAAGACCTCAATCCTCTGCTTCTAAACGCGTTCCACACTACCTTGAGTGAACTGGCAAATTCGGATCTAATTCTTCTGTTTGTAGACGGCAGCGATAAGATTGAAATAGCGAAAAGAAAAGTCTTGGCCGCTCGCAAAATCATGGATAAAGAACTCAGTGGAGTCCCCGTTCTAATATGCATCAATAAGATCGATATTGCGACGCGTGAACACTTGGACAAGGTACTTGAAGAAACCCGTAAAATATTCGATACTGAGGAAATATTAGAAGTAAGCTCTAAAACTGGAGTCAACTTGCCAGAACTTCTAAGTAAAATTACAGAGATGTTAACTAGCGCGCGCCAATAATAAATATAATCGCTCAAACCAAGAATGTCCCATCTTTGATAGCGCTTGTTATAAATAATAGAAATATGCTCAGGAAGGGTGTGGTTTGTTGGATACTCAAAAGCTCTAATTATTCATCACTGGTACGTCGTCGTTTTACAAATAAACTTGCCAAGCTACCGTGGGAAGAACTAGAAAAGGATATGAAATGAAGCTTTCACAGTATGATAAATGTTAGCGGTCACTAAATGGATCCGTATCTTGGTTGTTGTTTAGTGTTTACTTGTTTTTAATGTCGTCCATAAATATCTTCAAATCTTTCAATATCATTTTCATCAAAAAAACCAAATGATACTTCCAATATTCTTGCTTGCTTTCCAAGAGATGAAACACGATGTTTAGTATTTCTAATAATTACAATTTCATCACCAGGATTTGGGAATAAAATTTGATCATCTAACTCGACTTTTAATCCATCATCAAGAATCACCATCAATTCATCCCTTTTTTTATGAGCCTGACTACTGAGCATTTGATTTGGATTTACGGTAATGATCTTAACAGAGCATTTTTCATTGTGGGCATACTGCTTGAAACTACCCCACGGTCTGATATCTTTAATGATTTTCTTTCTAATATCGTTCCAACTTGAATCCATTAATCATTTCACCGTATAATAGACATATCACATATTCTTCGTTCAACAATTCCTATTAATTACTAATTTCGATACCTACAATCTTTAGTAAATGATGTTGGCTGACACTATACCCATCCTATTTCAGATCTTCACACTTATCTATTGCACTTTTCCTGTCTATGTTTTTAAGGATTTGACTGTATTGAATTATTACGTTTATACCACATGAGCGTTGACGTGATGGTAACAGCCCTTTTTCCAATAAGAGGACAACCACCTCATATTGGACATATTCTGACATTCTCTCTTCTAGGGGGGTGTCGCGTGCAAGCTCCTTTGTAATTATTGGGAATCTACGAATGTCTTCTAATGACTTAAGATCATTAGGATGTACTCCATGCTGATCGTAATATTTTCTGTAGAATGGTACTTTATCATATGAATATGATAGAACTTTTTTCAGTTTTTTGAGTTGTATTTTTTCGAGTTCTTGTATTGGTAGCCATTGATTGCTATGTAGTTGAAGCCAATACCAGAAGAAACGGGCAAACATTATCCTCATCTATAATAGGTATTGTTGGAACTTTATTAATTCCCTTCAAACTACTTTAGCGGTACACGTGCACTAAGCAAATATTCAAGAAAGTTGCTTATTTTATTCCAATAACTTACCTTACATTTTTGTCCACTAGGTTTGTAATAACATCGAATAAAGGAAGATTTGGTTTCTTTAGTTATTCTGGTTTTGATTTTGGGACTTTCATGTTGCATTATACTAATTGGTTAATGATTAAAAATAAGCGCAGCAAGCGCACGTGGAGTGGTCTGTAGAAATACGTGTGTGAAGCTTATAATGTGAGATAGTAGGTACCGACTAGGACGGATGGGAGAGCAAGGCAAAATGATAATATATAATGAGAATTGAATACCACATTGTGGAATCCAACTAATTTACATATCAATGAGTACACCAAATTTGGATTATAAAACAGTATTAACCAGACTGAACGAACGTCGTCTAAGTGGTAAGCTCGAATTTGATTCTGTTGAAGTTGCTCCTTTTCTTTCCATCACTGTCACCCAAGCTTCAAAATATATGAGCCGATTACATAGGATGGGGTTTTTGAAAAGAACCAGGGATAAACGGCTTTGTCTTTCAAAATATGGTGAACCAT
>JAGLGJ010000177.1 GCA_023144075.1 Candidatus Bathyarchaeota archaeon
ATTATTTCAAAATCAGTTGAAGCAATAAAGCGAATAAATAAAAACGTCACAGTGCTATGTGGAGCCGGCATCACATGTGGAGAAGATGTTTTTTCAGCAATCAAGTTAGGTAGTAGTGGGGTGCTAGTGGCCAGTGGCATTGTTAAATCTTCTAATTGGGAAAGTATTCTTAAAGAATTTGCTGAGGCCGCTATAAAAGCTAAAAAAGATGAGGGAACTAAGTGAAGATAAAGCTCTATTGTCCAAGTTGTCTAATCAATAGAGCTTTTGTAGAATCACAAAAAGCTTCAGATGATCCAGAAATAAGACTTAAATCGCTTCTTGATTCGTTCAAAGCTATAAGTTGTAATATAAGCCCAAATGTTACACCCGCGTATCTTGGAACAATTAGAGATCGCACAATAAAGGAAACTTCAAAGAATCCTGATCCATTTCACGAAGAAAAAATCATCAGCAATCAAAGAGCAATAGAGCTTCTACCTCTGGCTGAAGATTATGTACAAAAAGCTGAAAAACCTTCAGATAAATTCAGAAAAGCCTGCTTGATCTCAATAGTAGGTAACGCTTTCGAATTCGGCATTAAAGATTATCACTTTGATTATAAAGATCTCCCGAAGTGGATTGAGGATGTTGAAAAAGACATTGGAATAGATCATATTGACAAGATCGAAAAATTAGCCAACAAAGTTGATAATATTTTGTTTCTAACAGATAATGCTGGAGAAATTGCATTTGACAAAATATTGGTTGAACAACTCAAGAATATGGGAGCATCTATTACGGTTGCGGTCAAAGCTCATCCAATAAGTAATGATGCAACATTAGATGACGCTAAAATAGTGAATATAACGAAAATTGCTGATAAGGTCACTACCACTGGAACAGATACAGTTGGATTAATTCTAGAAGAATGTAGCAAAGAATTTCTCAACGAGTATGATAAAGCTGATTTAGTCATTGCGAAGGGCATGGCTCATTATGAGACAATCACTGAATACAAACTGACGAAACCACACGCTTTATTGTTCAGAGTTAAATGCCTATCAATCTCTAAGGATCTAAAAATTGATCTAGGAAAAAACATAGCATACCTGATAGAACCATAAATTTTAGGAAAAACATACACAGAGTAATAAAACGTCAACATTTATAATGGGATACTCTTCACTAGATGAAGTGTGGGATAGTTAAATGCCATTTATCGGTCCATGGGAAATAGCCCTAATATTAGCGATAGTGCTGATTGTTTTTGGTCCTAAAAAACTTCCTCAGTTAGCAAAATCGGTAGGTGATGCAATAAGACAGTTTAAAGATGCTTCTGATGGAAAAACTCCTACCCCAACTCAGCAAACACAACAACCATCACAACCAGTGCAATACCAAACAAAGGAATCCGACCTTCTTTTAGAGACAGCGAAGAAACTTGGTATTCAAACTGAAGGTAAAACTATGGAACAGATATCTAAAGAGATCACCGAAGCCGGATCAAAACCCGACGAACAAAAATCAAAATCATAACCTTTTAAAAGAAAAAACCAGTTGCCAAATTAAGTATTAAAGTGCACGCTATAATTGAGTAGTATTACTTCAATTCCAAAAGTTTAACTCGTTTTTCCGATAATGAACGATAACAATATAGGATATCTGTTAATAGCTAGTGCAGAACAATCAGGCGGGAACTCAAATTAGCGATACACCCGAACGTGAACGGATGAACTTCTGGGATCACTTAGATGAATTTCTCTCCCGAATGAGAATCGTATTCATAACAGTAATTGTTTCTGGATTATTCATTGGTTTCTTCCCAGCCAATCCAAAAGGTCTACTTGATCCATCAGGAACCTACGAGCCGATAATAGCCGTGATCATGCATAGGATAAGATATGATATTCTTCCAAGTGAAGCAACACTCATAGCAGGCGGTCTGATGGATACTGCCTACATATATGTCGCGTTAGCCTTTTTGATTGGAATCGCTGTTTCATCTCCATTAATTGCATATCAATTATTTGCATTTATCACTCCGGCGTTATATCCATCAGAGAAAAAACACATATCAAAATTTGTGGCTGGATTCATGGTACTTTTTGTATTTGGAATTGTTATGGCGTATCTTGCGATACTGCCACTGACAATGAGAATTATACTCTGGTTCATTAAGTCAGGCGGAGCTGAACCATTGATAAACATAAAAGACTTCTACGCCATGGTGATTACTTTAACCATAGGGTCTGGGCTCTTATACACAGTACCCGTCATTTTAGTGCTACTAGTTCAGGTAGGAATATTGCCAGCGAACTTTATCGAAGGAAAAAGAAAAATTGTATATGTTGCGATTCTAGTTGTAACAGCTGTGATTACTCCTGACCCAACTATTGTAACAGACATAATAATTTTGGTTCCATTTATAATACTCTTTGAATCAGCGGTATTAGTCGCTAAAAGAGTAGGAAAAAATAAAGAAAGTTTAGTTTAATGTTAAATAATATTGGTTTATGAGGGTGCACCTTATCGTGGGCGACTCAGCTGTAAGAATGGTTAGAGGGGCATCCTTCCTTGTTTTTGATACTTCAATCAGTGCTCTAATAGGCATTATTGCTTTCGCATTTATCACACGTCTAATTACTAAGACTGAGATGGGTATAATGGCTGTGCTTCTAATGGTAACAAGCACATGCCAGTTGACCTGTACACTAGGTCTGCCAAATGCCGCTACAAAATTTATATCAGAATCACTTGGAAAAGACGATCTCGATTCCGCT
>JAGLGJ010000178.1 GCA_023144075.1 Candidatus Bathyarchaeota archaeon
CCCGAGTCCAAGATAAGTTGCACCTAATCCGCCAAGAACCAACTGGTTGATTAGTATAATATCTCCGATAATTGGTATTCCACTAAACCAAGGCAAGAATGCGCTTGCTACAATTAGTGTGATACCGCCAACAATGCCAACTATTCCTAAGATGAGTAATATGATGGCGGCTGCCGTTATTGCACCCGCTCGACCGAAAAATCCGTATGGTGGATATGGTGGTCTTGGAGGGCCATATTGTCCTGGATATGGTGCTGAGGGACCGTGTTGTCCTGGAAATGGTTGTTGTGGAGGATGGACTTCCCTTCGATATTGTGGCCGATAATATTGAGATTGTGGCTGATAATATTGAGACTGCTGAGTGTATGGTTGTGAATATTGTGGCTGGTAGTATTGTGATTGTGAATATTGCGGATATTGGGGTTGATAACCATAGCCAGAGCTTGGATATGCTCCTTGGGATCCATATCCGTAGCTTGAAGGATAGCCACCATATCCTTGTTGGCCATAATTATATTGATTAGAGTAGATTCTTTGATCCTCCGTACTGAACTTATTATTACTTTAGTCTTTTAATGATATCTCAAGTAAACTGTATTTAAATCATCTAGTACAGGACACTCATTTATTTAGTAAGTTGTATTATACTGATTAATTGTGCCTGCATAAATCAAAAATTCTGAAATGATTTGATATTTTACAGGTATAGTAGAATAACGCTGAAATTATTTCAATTTGTACTTGTTAAATATTATCTCTGTAAACAATCTTGTAATGTTTCTATTTTCAATTGATTAATATGAAAATAAAATTGATGGAACGTGAGCATATTGGTAACATGTAATGGATGAAGTGCCGAGATATATGAAAATGCAAAATACTGTCCAAACTGCGGTAAAAACACCGCCAAAACAATTGTAGAAGAATTTGATGTCAAGTCAGAAGAACTAATTCAGAAGACCAAAGAAATCCTTCATGAAGGGAATGTCACTAAATTAATTGTCGAGAATGAGGAGGGAAAAACGCTTCTTGAAATACCGGCAACAGTCGGCATTGTTGGTGTATTCATTGCGCCTTGGCTTGCTGCATTAGGAGCTATTGCCGCAGTAGTGACCAAATGCAAAATAAAAGTTGAAAGAAAGGTCTAAACGATTTCTCTACATCAATCTAAATATGTTTAAATCATCAGAAGATTTTTTCAGTGCACGTTTTTTACTCTGGAACACCGAATCAATTTCTTCACCAATTCTCATCTGATGCTGCCATGAACCATTCGCTTTCCCCCTTGCGGTTAGCTTTTGGATATAATTCATGTCTTCGCTGGTAATTCTTCCTGGAGTAAATCTCTCAAATGGTGTTCCTGGTAGTGGAATAAAAACATGAGAATGAATTGTTCCTCCTTTATCAATCACAAATTTCATTAATTCCCTTGTTCTCGCTCTGTCTTCATTATTCTCTGATGGAAGACCAAAAATAATATCGACATATGGAATTATCCCATATTCTCTTACAATTTCAATAGAATTCATTATCTCTTCCACAGTGTGTTCTCTATGAATGAATTTCAATATTCGATTACTTCCTGATTGAGCGCCTATCGACAGAGTTCTATTGGTGCAGTATTCGATAACCAATGAAACAAGGTCATCTGTTACAAATTCGGGTCGTACTTCAGATGGAAAAGTACCAAAAAATATTTTTTCCATGTTTGGGATTTTTCTTATTGATCTCAGTAGATCTTCTATTGCTGTTTCATTAGTTTTTTTACCATCAAATGAACCATATGCAAAGGCATTGGAAGAAATGAACCATGTATTCTTCTTTCCTATCTTGGATGCATATTTCAAGTGTCGACAGATGTTAGAAATACTTCTATGACGCATTGAACCACCATGAATTCTAGGTGTCTGACAAAAATTGCAGACGAAAGGGCATCCGCGAGATATTTCAATTGGGGAAAATAGATGATGCAAAGGTGCAAAAGCTGGAAAATCGTCAAGGTTGATCCAGTCATTGGATTTTTTTATAAATGATTGATGATTTTTCTGATAGGCTAAACCTTTCAAATCTTCTATAGAATCATTATTCTTTATTTTGGAAATTATTTTCCTTAGTGTTTTTTCTCCTTCGCCAATTACGATTATATCAAAACCCATCTTCAGAGTTCCTAAAGGATCACCTGTTGGATGTGGTCCGCCAGCTATTAGAATGAGTTTTTTTCGGATTGGATTATGCAGGGAACTAAGACTGTCTATTTCATTTTTAATATGTTTGAGATCAGGGGTCATAAACGAAATGCAAATTATTATTTTATCGAATTTTTTAGAGATCCGTTCGATTGATTTCTTTAGACTACCGTGAACAATTATTATTTCAGTATCTGTTAGTTCAGAATCGATTTCAATTGACCCTATTAAAGCACTAAGACTATATTTTCTCGACTTAGCCCAGGGGAATGTAAGAGCGATTAGCATGTTCTCCGATAGATAGTTTGTTTTTGTCTGTTGTTAAATGTAGTTTTGGTGTGCTCTCTGTGTTGTCTATGTCAGTTTAGCTAGCTAGTCTACATCTTCGTTTAGCGCGCGCTAACAAAGCCTCAGCTTTCTTTAGGTCTTCTTTTGTGTCCACGTCAAGCCAGATTGAGGCTGAAGCATCGTATGGGACTGCTTTATGGTTCTCGATATACTTCTTGATACTGTCGGACCATTCTT
>JAGLGJ010000179.1 GCA_023144075.1 Candidatus Bathyarchaeota archaeon
AGTGTTGGTCGCCTGAGGGGAAGGCGCCCCTAGTACGAGAGGAACGGGGTATCATAGCCTCTAGTTTACCGGTTGTCTGACAAGGTAGTGCCGGGCAGCCACGCTGTCGAGGATAAGAGCTGAAAGCATCTAAGCTCGAAACCTCTCCCGAAAATAGGCGGCCGCTCCAACCCAATAGTGCACCTGGTAACAGGTGTGCTGGTTGTGACGAGAGCTCTCAAAGAAGATGAGGTTGATGGAGCAGGGGTGTAAGCGTCAAGGCTTCGGCCGAGGCGTTTAGCCCGCTGCCCCCAATCGCTCGAGGTGCTAAGCCTCAAAAGGAAACCACATCGAAACAGAAACGAAGGCCTATGCATGGTTGAAACACCTAAAACTTAATCATAGTCTTAATTCAGATCCTATTTGGTTGGCGAGCCGGTGGGCAGCTGCCGAGCTTTAAGCTTGAGGAAACTCCACCCACAATGCGGAAGCGTGGCATGTAAAATGTCGGATGAGAGTCTGGGTGCAGGAACAGAAAACAAACCTTGCAATGCTAATAACTATGATACGGAAACGTTGAGCGGCTTTGTGAGGGTGAAACAGCCGGCCCACGCCGTGAAAGGGGTAATAGGCGCCTATGAACACCGCATGAGGCGCGGGTACTCCGATTAGATGAATGCTGCTTAAAACAGAAGGTGGGTTACGGCCGGGACGCCAACCACAAAATCAAATGATATTTTTTCTAGAGAAATCTCCATCGATCAAAGATATGATTACAGGATAAATTAGTCCTTAAATAGCTTGAATCAAATTATGAAAGAATCAGGAATATTTTCTGGAAGTGACCGTATGGGTAAGGATGAGTTACTTGAAATATTGAATCAGTCAATTGCACGTGAACTCGCTGTCTCGATACAATACATGTGGCATCACATCATGGCAAAAGGCATTGAAAGTGCAGAGGTTTCAGAGATCTTCGAGAAAACGGCGATAACAGAAATGAAACATGCAGAGGAATTTGCCGATAGATTAGATTACCTTGGAGGAGTTCCAACAACTAAACCCTCACCAATTATGACTGGAGGAAGCGTAGAGAAAATGCTTCAGGACAATTTGAAGGCTGAAGAAGAAGCAATCGCCCTCTACAAGAAAGGAATCAAAATAAGCAGCGAAAACGACGACACAACCACAAGGCGACTCTTCGAAGAGATACTTGAAGACGAAGAAGAACATCATAACACATTCAGAACACTGCTAGAGAAATAACAACGCAATATCATCTCAACTCTTTTTATCTTCAACCTAGTTTTTTATAATCACAGTTCAGTGAATTAAATTTAAGGAAGGTCAAGAAGTTGGATTTCACTCTTTCAGATAAACAAAAAGAACTTAGAGATCGTTCACGAGAATTTGCGACAAAAGAATTAGCTCCTAAAGCTAGAGAAATAGATGAGACAGCAAAGTTTCCTCGAGACAATTTTACTGAGATGGCAAATCATGGTTTTCTTGGCATTCCTTTTCCGATAGATTACGGCGGATCAGGTTTGGATGTTCCAAGCTATTGTATAGTTTTGGAAGAGATTGCCAAAGCATGTGGTACTACTGCCATAATCAATCTCTCGCATGTTTTAACTGCGACCAGTATTCATCTTTTCGGTAACAAGAATCAGAAGAAATTCTATTTGGCGTCTATGGCAAAAGGTGAGAGTTTGGGAGCTTTTGCAATGACTGAAAGTACGGGAGGCTCGGATGTTGGAGCAATTAAGACCGAGGCCCGATTAGAAGAGGATCAATATACAATCAATGGTGAAAAGAGTTTCATCACCAATGCTGGTCAAGCTGATTACAATATTATCATCGCCTCAACTGATAAAACAAAAGGGATCAAGGGGCTGAGTTCATTCATTGTAGAGAAAGATCGAGAGGGACTGAGCCTTGGTAAAGTGGAAGATCTTTCTGGTATGAGAGGAATTTCTTTAGGCCAGATAATTCTCAGCAATTGTTGTATTCCCAGAGAGAATATCCTTGGAAATGAAGGTGACGGAATTAAAGTAGCCTTATCTTGTATAGACAGGGGGAGAATAGCGCTTTCATCCATAGGTGTGGGAATTGCGCAAGCCGCACTTGATGCTTCATTGGCCTATTCGCTGAAGAGGTCACAGTTCGGTAAATCCCTATCAGAATTTCAAGCCATTCAATTTATGATCGCTGACATGGCGACTGAGACTGAGGCGGCTAGATTACTAACATACCGTGCAGCGTCTTTAGTCGATAAAGAATCAAGATTTACTAAAGAAGCATCAATGGCTAAACTTTACAGTTCAGAAGTTGCCATGCGCTCAGCTTTAAAAGCTGTTCAGATTCATGGTGGCTACGGTTTGGTTAAGAGTTGTCCTGTTGAGCGATATATGAGAGATGCGAAGGTTCTAGCCATTGGAGAGGGGACCTCTGAAATTCAACGAATGATAATTGCCCGAAGTCTATTCAAAGCTTGATGCATAAGTTCATCTTTTGATCTTGAAAACAATGAAATTAAATGATATCTGAATTTTTAGAAGACAGAATGTGTCAAAAACAAGGGAAAAACCCCAGTTTAACCTAAAAATATGGAAAAACCTTGAAAATTTAAAGTAATCTGGACAATTTTCTTGGGGGTCTAAATTTTAAGTATTAAATGGATGGTGATAATACTTTATAGATCATAGTTGAATACCGTTTGGTGTA
>JAGLGJ010000018.1 GCA_023144075.1 Candidatus Bathyarchaeota archaeon
TTATTCATTTGCTGGAGCAGTTTAACAACCTCATTTGAGAATTCCTCGCTTGCCATGATCAATATTCACATCACAGTCCTATTGGATGTCTACGGACTTTTTCTAAAAGCGTTATGTTGTGCTACATGTAGACGATAGTCTTGTAAATATGTGCAACATATAAACACTTATATGTTTTGGATTATGAATTATCAAATTGCCTGTAAGGGTAAAAGCAGACCAAAAAAGTCATTAGGCAAATATCATACGCTCTGAAATCATGAAAAAGAGGAAACTTTCCAGATGTCTAAAAGAAAGGCTATTGCTGCTCTACTAATTGTGTTATTCATTCTCAATTTTCCAATACTAGCAATAAACCTAGATGTCGACGCATCTGTAAAAGATTCGAATAAGCCAAAAATTGAACAAACAAATCCCAACGGACGAACTGGTGATGTTGACGATGAGGATGAAGTTGTTGACGATGATAAAAAATCTAGAAAACCAAAAGTACATCCCAAAAAATCATTCACAATTACCCTTTCATCAGATAAACCAACCTATGGTCAAGGCGAAATAGTCTATTTATCAGGATCAATAATCGACTCAGGAAAGACAACGCCAACGAATGGTAGGGTTTCAATACAAGTACTCAATTCAAATGGCAGCACGATTCACATCGCCAGTAAAACTACTAATAGCTTTGGAGAGTATTCAGATAATTTCACATTGACAGACGAAGCTACTAGCGGAACTTACACAGTTTTCGTTACTTTATCTCTATTAGCATACCAAGACAGCTACAATCATGCGACTTTTACAATCGGAGATAGCCTCACACCAAGCATAAGGATTTCATCACTATATGTTACAGATCAATCAGGAGAGAACCGATCTAGTTTCAATCCAGGTGAGACCGTTATAGTCAGGGTAGTAGTTCAAAATGGTGGAGCCGAACTAGAAAAAGGTATGATTTGGATTGAAGTGAGTACTCCTAATGGAGTTCCTATTCCTCCAGTTTTTGTGGAAACAAAAATAAAGAGAGGAGAGATGATTACAGTTGGAGTGAGTACTCCACTTTCAGATGACGCTAATTTAGGACAATATACAGCTAATAGTTATGTCTCCAACAAGATGATCTCTCAAGGGGGCAAATTTCTAACAAAATCAAAAACTATTTTCGAGCTTTATTGATATTATTAAGAACAATTTATTAAAATAATCTTTCATTAACGTCATTACGAGATTTTTTTATCATCTATTTAGTTTTACGCGCGTACTTTGCTGCATTTAGACCGGTGACACAGCCTTCACCTACGGCTTTGGGAACTTGAAATGGTGGTCCGCATACGTCACCGGCAGCAAAGAGTCCTGGAATATTTGTTTCTTGCTCTTTATCCGTCATTATATAGCCTTGGTCATTCAATATTACCCCTAAAATTGATGCAAGTTCGATTGCACCTTTTTGACCCAATTCAATGAATACACCAGATATGTTAATCGAAGTTTCATCCGATAGCGCGATTCTTTCAACCTTTTCATTCCCTTGTATCTCCTTAATTTTACCTTTGACAAGTTGTATCTCAGAGGCTTCGATTTGACTACTGAGACGTCCATCAACCTCTAATTTTTCCGATATGAGATAGACTTTGTGGGCGTAAGCTGTTAAGAGAAGAGCTCCACTCGCGGCAGCAGAACCATCGCCAACTACGGCAACTGTCATTCCTTTGAAGAAGTTTGCATCACAATCAGCACAATAGCTCACGCCTCTTCCAAGGAATTGTTTTTCGCCTTTAACTCCAAGTTTATTTCTCTTTATCCCAGTTGCGAGAATCAAAGATTTCGAAATTATCTCTTTACCAGAATCAGTATATACTTTGAATTTGCCATCAATATTTTCTATTTTGAGGATTTCTTCTTCGATTATCTCTGCGCCAAATCTTTTTGCTTGTTTGACACCACTCTCTAAGAAATCAGGTCCTTGATGTGTCTCATCCATACAGCAGTAGTTCTCAATGTGAGCCCATTTCAGACTGCTGAGTTTTGTCTTACCTATCACAATTGTTTTTGATTTACTACGTGAAGAATGAATTGCTGCTTGTAATCCTGCAGGGCCAGCTCCAATTATTAGAACATCTGTAGTAATCATAATTTACTCAGCGTATAGACTAATACTTCAATTCTTTGGCAATAAAGCTTCAAATATTAATCTTTGAAGACCTGAAAAGAGTGATTAGTATTGATCATATTATATGTTCAATAATCATTCAATTGTTAATAGATTAGCTTATCCAAAGAGTAGTAGACTTTATTCGCCTATCCAACGAAGTTATTTAAGCATAGTAATAGAGAATTAGTTACACATCAAAGAAGAGGTAATGATCAAAAAGATTGTTTGACGCTTCAACTTTCAAGATCTAAAAGAAAGTCTTACAGGGATTTCTTATGAAGAAAAATGCCAGCTTGTTTTCAAAAATTAGATTGAAATTTGGCCAATCAAGAAAAGAAGTAACCTCTCTCACGGGATCGCTAAGAGAGACTTTCTCAGGTGAAATCGAGACCATAAGAAGTCTATTGGCTAGACATCCATTCTTTAGTGTAGGACTTGCGTTTATAATCGGACTAGTTTTTGGAGGTATTTTGCAGGCTAGAGTGTCACAATTTACTATTCTATCATTACTAGGAGGTTTCCCACTTGCTATTGTTTATGGGCACTCTCAAGGAATCCCAACAGTATTGTCAATGTTCTCAGTAATAGCGATAGATGGTTTTGTATCTTATGCATTGTTGAAACTTATGCGTATATTAGATGAATCTCCAAGAATACAACCCTATCTAGATAAAATCAAGGTTAGGTACGGTGGTAGTTCTAATCTTTTTATGACATATTCCGGGAGACTTGGAGTACAAGGTGCTTTGGCTGTCTGTACATTTCTCATAGGATGGTGGATAGCAGTAATAATCGCATATTTGATGGATCTCGATACCAAAACAGCTATGGTTGGTATATTCACAGGCCTATTGGCTGGTGGTCTATTATCGTGGAGTATCTATGAGGGATTTGTTAGACTCATTCCAGATCCGGCAATTGTTGTTTTAATATTTCTTATAGCATTTTTATTAGCTGGATTTGTTGTTGGTCGACTTTTCAAAAGAATTGGAAAAGAGCCTGCACACTGATTTCTGTTTGGTAGCGGGGGGTAGATTCGAACTACCGGTTGAGCCCGATTTTTATCGAGTATCTCAGGGTTTCTCCGGTCTTTATTCATATGAGCCCTGCGGGTTAAACCTGGTTAGGCTTCTTCATTACGAAGAAACTACCCCACCCCGCTACCCTGCACTTGGGAATAATGAAAATAAATGTGTTGCCCTTCTAAATCTAGAGTATCTAAATCAGATTTCAAGAGTCTGTATAAGTTAATAGTTCGGCCATTAATTAGTAACACTTATAAGATGTGTACTTTTGTCTGCTCGTAAGCTGGTCTATAGGAGATGGAGGCGGGGCCGGTCTATACGGTTTACTGTTACTTGTTCTTATAACTGGCAAAAGTTGAAGAGGTGATACTGTTATGGCTTCTTTTGAAAAGCCTGTTGAGGAAGGGAAGGAATACGAAGTTGAGATCGAAGACCTCAGCAGACGTGGAGATGGACTTGCAAAGATAGAAGGCTTTATAGTTTTCATTCCAGGTACGAAGCCAGGTGACCGTGTTAATATACGAGTTACCCAAGTCCGAGACCGATTTGCAGTTGCAGAAAAGATTTAGAAATTTTCGAAATCGGATAGTTTAATCTCTCCTTATTTTCTTTATTTTTATACGACATCATTTGAGCAATGAAACATCAGATATGGGCATGTTTCCATCTCTTGGAATTGGAGAAAACGTAAGAAAATGTACAGATAAAATTATTCAAAACTTTCAGAGGCTATTCAATTTAGAACGTAGTGAAAAAAGAATTCCCAAGTGGTAATATTGTTAACCGTTCGGATCGGCATTGATGATACCGACTCTAATGAGGGGATGTGTACTACCTACATTGGCGCAGTAATATGTGATAAGCTAAAAGATCAAGGGTTTAATCTAACCCCCTATCCAAAACTAGTAAGATTGAATCCAAACTGGCCTTTGAAGACTAGAGGTAATTGTGCTATTTCCATAGAGGTAACATACAATCCCTCAACATTTAGAGAGCTGAAAGAAATTGTATTGAAAACTGTGGAGCAGCTTGCTGAACTCAAACATGCCTCAACAAATCCTGGAGTAGTCTTCTATTTAGGCAAATCGATACCTAGTGAGTTACAAAAATTCTCGAGGAAAGTCATTCAAGGGATTGTAAGAATAGAAGATGCAGAGAGACTTGCTAAAAAAATAGGTGCGGAGTATCACAAATTCAAACTTGGTAGAGGAATCATTGGTGCATTAGCCGCTATTGGCGAGAGTTTCGAGTTAGACTCAACATACGAATTACTTGCATACAGAAAAAAAAGTTACAGAGGTACAAAGAGAAACATAGATATCAATAGCGTTATCGAAATGGATAGAAAAACATACCCAAGAACATTCGATAATATAGATCCCAACACAGGGGAGAACCGAATTACTCCTCATACACCTTGTCCAATTCTTTTTGGTATTCGATCCCAAGACCCTGAATCAACTTTAGAAGCATTAAGCATAATCAAATCAAATGAACCAATCGAGAGATTAATTATCTATAAAACTAATCAAGCAACTGATGCACACCTGATATCCACTAAAATTAAAGATCTAAAACCACTTAACTCAGCAATAATAAGCGGGAAAGTATCCGAGACACCTAGAATAATCATTGGGGGACATATAATATTCTCATTGAGTGACAGTACTGGAGAGATCAATTGTGCTGCTTATGAACCGACAAGAGAATTCAGAAAAATAATAGTTAACCTAAAGATCGGAGATCGTGTAAAAGTCTATGGAGCAGTAAAAAAGAAGAAAAATATTCCCTTGACTCTCAATCTAGAAAAAATTGAGGTCCAAAATCTGGCCGAGATTTATATGAAAAAAAATCCAAT
Organism: Candidatus Bathyarchaeota archaeon; assembly: GCA_023144075.1. GTDB lineage: Archaea > Thermoproteota > Bathyarchaeia > 40CM-2-53-6 > RBG-13-38-9 > RBG-13-38-9. The sequence goes on from JAGLGJ010000018.1 coordinate 5,033, forward strand.
TTGTATGAATTGTAGTAAAAGAGCAAAATCCAAAGGTAAAGGTCAAGGTTACCGATGTGAGAAATGTGGAAAGGTCTTTCCTCCCGGAAGCGAGAAATATGTAAGAAAATCAAGAGATCTCAGAATAGGTTCGTATGAAGTACCGCCTAGAGCAAGAAGACATTTGGCTAAACCTCTGATTCGCATATCACCATCTAAATAACTATTTTCGATAATCAATTTGAATTATAGAATAACTATAATTAAAAATAATTATTTTCCACTTATCATGATCATAGTAAGCGTTGAACGAACTTTTTCAAGACGTCTTATTCTCGAAGTGACAATGTCCTTGATCTCTTCCATTGTCTCAGCTTCAACTTTTACAATTATATCATAGACACCATAGACCACATATGACTCAACAATATGGGGTGTCTCCCTAAGTTGCTTAACTACTGCATCCTCATAGCCAATCTCAGTATTTATCAGAACATATGACGTAGGCATAATCATATACCTGTGGACGAGAATTCAATTCACTACACAAAAAGATTTCCCTATATGAATGAAACAACTACTTTATCTTGAAAGCCTTTGATTCAGCAAATGTTGTATAGGTTGAAATGTGATCTGTTTTAAGGTCTAAATCAGAGGTTTCCATGATATATTATGTGGAGGTTAATGAGCTTGCTTAATAATTATCTGACTTCTAAAGATATCAAAAGACTAGATCTTAATTCTGATTATTTAGGTATCTCTACTCTTCAGCTAATGGAAAATGCAGGAAAGAGTTTAGCAACTGAAATAACCTCTAGATTCAAATCAGAATCAAGTATTTTAGTTCTCGCGGGGACAGGCAGAAATGGAGGAGATGGAATGGTGTCAGCAAGACATCTCGCTTCCCTCGGCTATAATGTAAGTACGTGGCTTATTGGTTCTGAATCTAACATTAAAGATGAAGCAGTAAAATGTAATTGGCAAACCATAAGACGAATGAAATCTAGCATCGACACCAGGATCATTACGGACTCAACACAACTCGAAAATATTGACGTTGATGTAGTAATAGACGCTCTTCTAGGAGTTGGTTTTAGAGACAAACTAAGACAGCCAATTCTTGAGGCTGCAAGAGTTTTGAATAAGAGTAAATCTTTCATCATATCAGTAGATGTTCCAACAGGTTTTGATGCAGATAACGGTGAAGTAGATAGTGATGTTGTCAAAGCAAATCTAACAATTACTTTTCATAATCAGAAATATGGATTTGCAAAGGGAAAAGAATATTTGGGGGACATCAAAATCGTATCGATTGGAATCCCACCCGAGGCGGAAATATATGTGGGACCTGGAGATGTAGAAACATGTTTGGGAGAAAGATCTACATATTCCAAGAAAGGAGATTTCGGACGCCTACTTGTCATAGGTGGAAGTGAAGTCTATACGGGAGCACCAGCACTTGTAGGTCTGGCTGCACTTAGAGCTGGAGCAGATTTAGTATATGTGGCAGCGCCTGAAAAGACAGCTGAAGCAATCTCCACTATATCGCCAAATCTTATAACAATCAAGATGAGTGGAAAACATTTCAATCAGAGTAATTTGGTAGAACTCGAAAATATTATTCGTAAAGCTGATGCTGTGGTTTTAGGACCTGGAGTGGGATTACATAAAGAATCTTCTAGGGCAACAAGGAGTCTAATTAAAAGATTGCAAGAACTTAAAAAGCCTACACTGATTGATGCAGATGCATTAAAATTTCTTACTGCCTCCATTGGCAAAATGAATTTCCCAGTGATTCTTACACCCCATGCAGGAGAATTCGAATCACTAACTTCTAGAAAAGTATCAAATGAACTCGAAAACAGAATCCTGGAAGTGAAAAAAATTGCCAAGCAAACTAATGCTATTGTACTTCTCAAAGGAACAGTTGACACAATTTCTGATGGTTCTCGTGTTAGACTTAATTTTACAGGGAATCCTGGCATGACCGTTGGAGGAACAGGAGACATACTTTCTGGTATCATCGCCTCACTAATTGCTCAAAGATGTAATCCATTTGAATCTGCAATTGCTGGGGCCTTCATAAATGGTGCAGCAGGTGATTTTGCATATGAAAAAAAGGGTTTTCATCTATTATCTACGGATCTTTTAGATGAGATCCCTAGAATCATGATAGCTCCGATGAGCCACAGAGATGTAAAGTTCCTTGGATGCTAATAAATCAAGAGTAAGAATTTACGTATATCTTATGAAACAAGATGATCCAAGAAAATGCACTTCTTCAAAGCTGGTTAGACATAATCTTGCAAAAGCTATACGTTCGATATCGCAGATACCTAGACAATCAATCGTTCTCAATCCCCTTGCAAAAAAAACACTATTGCCTTCAGATCGGGAACATTTTCTTCATGGAGGTTTAGTGGCTATTGATTGCTCGTGGAATAAGGCCAATGAGGTCTTAAAATCAAATTATCCTGGGTTAAACAGACGTCTACCTCTACTTTTAGCTGGTAATCCAGTGAGTTATGCCAAACTTGAGAGACTAAGTTCAGCAGAAGCTCTAGCTGCAGGTTTGATAATTACAGGTTTTAACGATCAATGCAGAGAAGTATTAGATTTATTCAAATGGGGACGTACTTTCTTTACTTTAAATCAAAGCCCACTTGAAGATTATAGTAGAGCAAAAGATATGAAAGAACTTAGTGAAATTGAGATGTCTTATTTCGGATCCTGAAAAAAGTATTTTATGAATGCCCAACTTTTCCCCTTAGTATTCAATTCCTTTTCGTGCTTTGATTCCCTTTCTGTAAGGATGTTTTTTTTCATTGAACTCTGTTATGTAATCAGCGACGTTAAGTAATTCCGAAGGTGAGTTCCTACCAGTAATTATTAATTCTAGTTCGATCGGTTTTTCGTTGATTAGTTCCATTACATGCTTTAATTGAATAAGACCTAGATTTATCGCATGAGTTAATTCATCAAGAATAACAATATCGTATTTTTTACTGGCTATGGCATGTCGTGCATGATTGAATGCTTCTTCAGCTTCTTCGAAGTCTTTACTTGCTGGATTTCCTATAATAAGATCGTCTTCTCCGTATGCATATATTTCTATATTATTTATTTGGCTGGCAATATTTTTTTCACCATATTTGGATCTTCCTTTAAGAAACATTATTACGCAAATTCTCATGTTGTGGCCAGCAGCTCTTAGCGCTAATCCTAGAGCTGCAGTAGTCTTTCCTTTTCCATTTCCAGTATAGACATGAATTAATCCTGTTTTTTCAATTTCTTTTGTCATCAGTCGATCAACTTCTTTTAGAATTTGTTAACCATATCTATTTTTTTTAATCGCAAGTTAAATCGAGTCTTCCATTAAATAAGACCGCTGCAACTGCACCAAGATAATTAGTAAATTTATTGAAAGGGGTCATTTCTTTAAGCAGTCTAATAATCTCAAGAGCATTTTCTGCTTTAAAGTCTTTGATGATATGTTCTCCCACTTCTTGAAGTTGTGAAGTGGATACGAAGAATGCTTTTCCAGGATATGGTTCAAATGTCTTTAAATCTAGACCATTTTCTCCAATTAATCCCAAGATCAATTGTTCTTCAGTAGCTATTCCTAGTATTCTTGGGGTTCTCTGTTCATCTTGTTCATGTCCTAGAACGTTAAGAATTTCCGAGGCGTGGTCCATAATTTGGTCTTCTTTAGTTATTACTTTCTCAATGTAGTCTGTATGGGGGCCATTACTAACAATCAATATAGTTCTATTATTGAGATTGGCAATTTTAATACAATTGTAAAAAAGATGTGAAGGATAGGATTGGGATGAATCGCCTTTGGGAATGACTTTGGCACTATTACTTTCTATGTCAATTATTCTATCAGGAAAAGATCGACTCGATAAGCGATATCCAACAAATAGTTTACCAGTATTCGAAACACCAATCAGACATAATCTTCCTATATACAAGCGTAACAGCTCTAATCATATTACTAGTGAATACCAATCAGAGTCGGTTGAAAAGTCTTAATAAGGTTAGGAGATGCCAACGAATAGGATGGGCCGGTAGCTCAGCTTGGTTAGGTAGCTCTTAGCGACGTCAAGGAGCACACGGCTGATAAGTCAATATATTCCAGACACCGTGGGGTCGTGGGTTCAAGTCCCATCCGGCCCACCACAGTCTTAATTCTCAGTTGATATACTCTCGAATTTTATGATTTTGAAACTTTAATGATCTTTGTAGGCGATCATTATCATAACCTAATGGTGACAGTATTGTGGATGCAGCTCTGATCAACATTGTTTCATATTTGGTAAGGTCATAGTTCGAATCTTCTGTTACAAACTCGTTTGCAAGAACACGTTTTTCAGGTATAGGATCTTTTTCATCTACAATAAGAAATGTTATGGTCTCCCCTGAATTGATCCTTAGGCCTTGTTTAGTTAATTGTCTCGCAGCTATAGACTGGAGAGTATGATTTTCATAATCTGAAACATCCTTTGATAGTTGTTTCTGAATTATCAAGTCTAGGGGATTGATGTCAAACTCTCTCAGAGTTTTTATATGTTCTCTAATTTTTTCGATGGCTCTTGGAACTGACTTGTAAAGTTCTCTTGAATTGTTTGCCTCTGAAAGTTGAGATATGATGTCTAATTGACAACGTCTTATGAATGGTGGGATATCACGTCTTCGAGCTTCGATTCCTCTATATTTTATCGTTCCATCAATGAAAGTTCCAAAATATCTGTTAAGTGTAGGAATTCCAGGTTTAACTTTTGAAGTTAAGAATATTATCCATCGATATTTGCCTTCGAAGGACAGCGGTAGATTTAGTTTAGTTTGGATCTTATCAGCTAGTTCTAGATAATCAGCTTCTTCTGCACCTTCCTTTGCAACCCATACAGAGTCAACTATCGCATGGAGTAAATTGAAAGATTGTGACTCCACAATTTGTATCGTTTTCTGAAGTGTGTCTCTAGCAAATGCACATGTAGCAATGTGAGCATCGATCTTCCCATATCTTGCGTTTTTTCAATATTGTTATGGCCAAGAGTGCTACTATGATGAAAAGCATCAATGCACCAATTATGTGAGTTAGAGTGTAATCGTCTCTCCAATGTGCGGTTATTATCTTAGAAGAATCCATGTAAACATCGGCGATATTGTTTCTTGATTGGAATTCACCATTCCATTTATCGAAGACTACTTTTCCACCAAGAAATCCAAAGAAGCCTGGCATCGCCAGTTCTTTCTCTATGTTTATTGTCGCAGTTGAACCGTCTTCATACCAACCAATACCGGTCGGATTACCGTATATTGAGTTTAACTGAAGAAAATATTCTCTATGATACTTTGCTCTGATTTCCAACGGAGATCTAATGTTAAAATCAATACCGCCATCTCTATCCTCAGAATTTCCAACTATCCAACCATCAAAAACATCTTTTTCTCCTCGACTAATATTCACTTCATCAGGAGCAGTCAGTGAAATTAAAGACTCCTTAGCATACCATCCTGACTTTTTTGAAGCAGACCCATGAGGGGCAATGACAGAAAGAAAATATTCAGTTTCATAGTCAAATATATGAGCTATATCAGTATCATCCATAGTCTCACTTGCGCTATCAAAATTCCAGATATTATCTAGACAATAATATCTCACATTCTCTGAAGTTGTGATATAAGATTGGACAGAAATTGCATGACTTGTTTCTCTCTCCATTTCAAAAATGAATGGTTTCTCTCCCTTAATCAAGACAGGTGGTGAATCATCAATTTTTAATTCCGTAGATAAGTGAGATGGAAGTCCAACAGCCATAATTGTCATCGAAATTGATGAAAATCTTGAGTTAATCATAGGTTCTAAATAGAAATTGACGGTTATCTCAGAGGAGCTCCATAAGCTAATGATTTTCGATTGGAAGTAATCAAGTGTAACAGTAGAGAGAGTTGCAGTCATAGTGTAAGTGCCAATTGGTAGATATGTAGAATAATACCCATCGGGAGTAGTCCTGACAATTGTCTCAAGATGTTCTCCTTCCACTAAAATTGTTGCGAAACCTGCTGGAACATAATCACCAAGATAATTTCTAGCATAAACTTTTCCACTTATAGATCCTCCTTGGCTTTTACCTTCCGAAACATATGATGATGCTGCAAGTATCAGTAGGATCAAAGCAAGGAAGGCTGAACTTTTTAAAGGCATTTTCCTTCTTGTGTATGTAACCAAAATCTTCCTAATATGGATAGTCTCGCCCTACCAGCCATTCTATGTCTTAGAATAAAATTTGAAATTTCAATCTATTTTTCAAAGAAGTCTTGCTCCTTCGAAATCTATTGCAGTAGAGAAGAACTTAATCATCGGATCATAGGAATTTAATGCATCAAGAATATCAGGAACTCGTTGAACATCAGCTATTCCATGGAAAGCTTCTCCTAACATGTTTTGGGTAGCTCCAATCGAACCATTTTTCTTAGTTATCTTGATGAGTCGTTTAATTTTCTCTGTCATAAAACCAATATTTGAAGCGAATTCTCCTGATTTAGCTAAGAAATTTCTTAGAGTTGGATTTGAGAGTATAATCTGCATTGTTTTTCTTCCTTCTGCACCTATTATTTTATAGAGTGTAGCTGAACTTAGAACCCTTGATGTTGGTATAGGTCCAATGTATCCTGACACGATTCTGTATGAGGGATGAATAGGTATCCTATCTATTTTGCATAGCCCTGGAGGGCCTCCCTCTCTCTGTATTATACATCCTCCTGCCATCTGCGGTCCAACAGTTCCAAGTCCAGTTCTGCACCTTATTTCTGCAACATGAGCATA